>JBFHCW010000034.1:0-14706 GCA_041585035.1 Litorivivens sp. | reverse complement strand
TTGCAGGGCGACCTTCTGCCTGCGCTAAAGGCTCTGCAAAATGCGCTGCACCGCCGTGCGATAGACCTCGCGGGGAAGATCAAAACGGGCCGCACACACCTGATGGACGCTATGCCGGTGTCGGTGGGGCAGGAACTCGAGAGCTGGGCTGACCAGCTCGAAAAATGCGAGTCGCGACTGCAGCAGCATCTGGCGTTTCTCGCCCAGCTTGCCCAGGGCGGCACAGCGGTCGGCACCGGGGTCAATGCGGAGGCGGGGTTTGCCGACGCGTTTGTAGCGCAACTGAATAAGCTGACAGGCGGTCAGTTTGTCGCCCCGAAGCGGCGCTTTGATTTAATGGCGAGTCAGGACACTGCGGTGGCGCTTTCAGGCGAGCTGAAAACTCTGGCCGTGGCGCTTACTAAAATCTGCAACGATCTGCGCTGGATGAACAGCGGACCGCTGGCGGGGCTCGGTGAAATCCAGCTGCCCACTCTGCAGCCTGGCAGCAGCATCATGCCGGGCAAGGTGAACCCGGTGATACCCGAAGCGGTTTTGATGGTGGCGGCGACGGTGATTGGCAACGACACCAGTATAACGGTCGCGGGGCAGTCCGGTAATTTTCAGCTCAATGTCATGCTGCCGCTGGTGGCCAGTAAACTGCTGGAATCGATTCGACTGCTGAGCAATGCCTGTACCGTATTGGGTGAAAAAGCGATAGTCGGTTTTACCGTCAATGAGCCAGCGTTGCAGGCTAACCTTGCGAAGAATCCGGTGTTGGTGACAGCGCTGAATCCGGTGATCGGTTATCTGAAAGCGGCCGAGATCGCCAAGCGGGCCTATGCAGAAAATCGCCCGATTATCGATGTGGCCGAAGAAGACACGGACATTGAGCGCAGTGAGCTTGAACGCCTGCTCGACCCCGCCGGTTTAGTCTGAACGATTCTTAATGCTTTGCTGCACCAGCGGCAGAACATTCTGTAGTATTTTTGGCTGTGCCTGTGCGTTAGGGTGAATGCGATCGGCCTGCATCAAACGTGGATTGAGCGCGATGCCGTCGAGCAGAAAGGGCAGCAACAGTACCTGTCGCTCGCGCGCAACCTGGTGGTACACCGCGTGAAAAGCCTCGGTATAAGCCCTGCCGTAATTGGGCGGGATCTGCATTCCCAGTAGCAAAACGTCTGCGCCATGCGCCTCAGCCAGATCGATCATGTCATTGAGGTTTTGTTTGAGCAGGGAGACCGGCTGCCCCCGCAGGCCGTCATTGCCGCCGATTTCAATAATGACTAACTCCGGTGAGAAATGATCCAGCAGGGCGGGCAGGCGGGTTTTGGCGCCGCTGCTGGTATCGCCACTGATACTGGCGTTGATCACCTTGTGCTGGGTGAGTTCGGCATCCAGCAGGCTGACCCAATTGGCCTTTTCCGGCACGCCGTAGCCTGCGCCGATGCTGTCGCCCACCACCAGTATCTGGGCATGGCTGGCGCCGGAAAGAAAAAATGCCCAGCATAGGGCACCAATCAGGCGCCAGGGGCGTATTACAGTTTTAACAAATGGAGCAGATCCGGATTTCATGATTCACGCAGAGAATGTGAGTAAAAGAGTACAGGTCGCCGACAGCGAGCTGTGCATATTGAAAGGGACCTCCCTCGAAATCAAGCGCGGCGAGTCAGTCGCGATCATTGGCCCCTCGGGCTCAGGTAAATCAACCCTGCTGGGTTTGCTGGCCGGGCTGGACGAGCCGACCGACGGTGATATCTGGTTGGCAGGGGAGCATTTGAACGCGCTGGATGAGGACGGTCGGGCGGCGCTGCGCTCAAAGCTGGTGGGGTTTGTATTTCAGTCTTTTCAACTGCTGCCGGGTTTGACCGCACTGGAAAACGTCATGCTGCCGCTGGAGCTGCGCGGCGACCGCCGGGCCACCAAGGTGGCCAAAGACTACCTTGAGCGGGTAGGTCTGGCCCATCGACTTGACCACTACCCACGCCAGCTTTCCGGCGGTGAGCAGCAGCGGGTTGCTCTGGCTCGGGCCTTCGCGCCGCAGCCGGATATCCTGTTTGCCGACGAGCCCACCGGCAATCTGGATGCAGAAACCGGTGCCAGCGTGAATGATCTTCTGTTCAGCCTCAATGCGCAGAGCGGCACCACACTGGTGCTGGTGACCCACGAGCCGATTCTGGCCAAGCGCTGTGCCCGCCGTATTACCTTGTCAGCGGGTGAAATCATTGAGGACAGTGGCGAGGTCGTTCCCACATGAATCACCTACGCTGGTTGATGCGAGAGTGGCGCGGCGGAGAATTGGCTTTGCTGCTGGTGTCACTGGTGTTGGCTGTGACTATCGTCAGTGGTGTGGCCGGGTTCGCCGATCGGCTGCAGCGCGGTATTGTCGGTGAAAGCCACAAGTTTTTGGCAGCGGATCTCGTATTGAAGACGCCGCGCACTTTGCCCGATCGTGCGCTCGATAACATCCCTACAGGCGTTGAAACAGCGCTGGTTGTCGAGTTTCGCTCCATGGTGGTCGCGGAAAACGCGATGGAGCTGGCCTCGATCAAAGCGGTGTCGGACAGTTATCCCCTCAAGGGTGAGCTGACGGTTAGTGAGAGACCCTTCGGCCCAGCGCAGACTACCCGTGAGGTTCCTGCGTCCGGAAGAGCCTGGCTCGATTCACGGTTGTTCCCCTTGCTCGGGCTGGATGTTGGTGATGAGTTGCAGCTGGGTGAATTGACGTTGATCGCCGAACGCGCGTTATTGACTGAGCCCGATCGCGGCACCAGCTTCTACGGCATGGGCCCAAGAGTGTTGATTAACGCTGCCGATGTGGCGCGCAGCGGCGTGGTCCAGGCGGGCAGTTTGGTGGATTACCGCTATCTTTTTGGTGGCACAGAAGATCAGCTAAAGGCGGTAAAAGCGAGTCTGCAACCTGAACTTGGCGCCAGCGAGCGCTGGCAGGGTTTGGGTGACAGTCAGCCGCAGATTGCCAAAACCCTGCAGCGCGCTGAGCGTTTTTTGTTGTTGGCGGGCAGCTTTGGCGTTGCCCTTGCAGGGGTGGCGGTTGCGTTGGCCGCGCGACGTTACAGTCAGCGACATCTGGATACGGTGGCCGTTATGAAGGCGCTGGGCGCGGGCAGCCGTCAGGTTACCGGGCTCTATGTGGGGAATATCCTGCTGTTGGCGACACTGGCCACCCTGTTGGGCTGGGCTCTGGGGCTGGGCTTACAGAATGCGTTGTTCGCCATGATCAGAGACCTGGTTGGGTTCTCACCGCCGGCGGGCACACTGCGGCCGCTTCTGGCCGGTGCAATCACGGCCTTGCTGTGCGTCGTGAGTTTTGCGTTGCCGCCGGTGCTGCGACTGCGCAGCGTACCGCCGCTTAGGGTGCTGCGACGGGACCTTGGCAATGAGTCGCTGAGTTCCGGGGTCAGCGCTTTTGCCGGTATCGGTGGCTTGTTTCTGCTGATGCTCTGGTATACCGGCTCGGTTGAACTGGTGCTGGCCGTGCTGGTGGGGGTTAGCGCGGTTCTCGGCCTGGCCGGGATTCTGGTGCTGCGCCTGTTCAATGCCATGCGGCGCTGGGCGCAGGGGGCCGGCGGCGTATTGAAGCTGGCGCTGTCGGCAATGGTGCGACGCCGTCAGGCCAATGCATTTCAGGTGGTCAGTCTCGCACTGGCGCTGATGGTGCTGCTGTGCATTATCGCCGCGCGCTCAAGCCTGATGAAAGAGTGGCAACTGCAGCTTCCCGCTGATACACCCAATCATTTCCTGGTCAATATTGCGCCCGATCAGGTCGGCCCGGTGAATGCGTGGTTTGAGCAACACGGTATCGACAGTGCCGGCCTCTTTCCCATGGTGCGCGGACGATTGGTAACCATTGATGGTAAAGATGTTCAGGAAATTCCCGAAATTGATGCCAATCGGGGCAGCGTAAACCGGGAGATTAACCTGAGTTGGAGTGACGCGCTGCCCGGTGATAATCGCATAACGGCGGGGCAGTGGTGGCCGGATGCCCGCACCAGTCTGCCCAGGGTTTCCGTGGAAGACGAGTTTGCCGAACGTTTGGGTATTTCTGTCGGCACGAAGCTTGGCTTTCGTATTGGCGGGCTGCCTCTGGACGCTGAAGTGACCAGCCTGCGCAGTCTGAGCTGGGACAGTATGCGCCCGAACTTTTTTCTGCTGTTTGAGCCCGGTGTGCTGGACAGCTACCCCTCGTCGTCGATAACCAGTTTTTATCTCGATGCCGCGGACAAGGTCCTGCTGAATGAGTTGCTGCGGCAGTTTCCAACCATCACCCTGATTGAAATGGATGCGGTTATACGACAGGCGCGCACAGTGGTAGAGCAGGTATCGGCCGCCCTTGAGCTGGTGCTGGTGCTGATTATCGGCTGTGCCCTGTTGGTGGGTGTGGCTAATATTCAGGCGAGTCTGGATAGCCGGCTGCATGAAAACGCGATTTTGCGGACGCTTGGCGCCTCACGGCAATTGATCCGAACCTGCCTGCTGGCGGAATTTGCGATGATCGGACTGGTGGCGGGATTGCTTGCAGGGGTTGGCGCCGAGCTGTGCCTTTACCTGATTCAGACCCGCTTGCTGGATATGAGCGCGTCCTGGCACCCTTTGTTCTGGGTGGTCTCACCGCTGGGCGCGGCTTTCGTGGTGTCCGTCTCCGGATGGTGGTTTTGTCGGGAGGTGATCGTGGCGCCGCCGCTGCAGGTGCTCAGGCGCCTGTAACGACGGCAAGTGCTGATCAGTCGGCGTGGGTTTTGAGACCTTCTACCATGATCTTGAGAGATTTTTGGGCCTGACTGTCCAGATCGTGGTAATAACCGAAGCTGTCGCCATGATCGAGAATCAGGGTGGCGACCCCGTGCACGCCAGCCCAGGCGGTGTGTGCCATGCTGGGAATATCGTCTTTACCGAAGATGTTCTGTTCGGCACCGCGCTCGATAATGCGCTGTACGTAATAGAACGCCTCACGGCCCGCTGAAAACAACTCGGTATATTGTTTGCGTGGCAGCAGTACCGGTCCAAACATCAGGCGGAAAATTTCGGTATTTTCCTGGGCAAAATGCACGTAGTCCATGCCAAGGCTGATCAGATCCTCAACCGGGTCTTTGCCGCTGGCATGCTCGTTGAGTTGGTTCAGGAGGCGGCTGAAACCTTCTGTGGCCAGCGCAGCCAAAAGGGCGTTTTTGTCTTTGAAATGACGGTAGGGTGCGGTTTGAGAGACGCCAATCTCACGGGCCAACGCGCGCAGGCTGAGCTCGTTGATGCTACCTTCAAGCAGGTGTTTTTCTGCTTGGGAAAGAAGTTCTTCTCTCAGGTTGCCGTGGTGATAGCTTGAACTGCTGTTATTGCTCATAGGGGTTTATCTGTCGTGTGCTTATAAATTGGGGTTGCATTCACAAAGTAGACCCTGCGAAGGGCGGCGGAGCGCAACACAGACTGCGGCTAGGGGCTTGATAGGGGCCTGTTAGCGACAGAAACTGACAATAGGGCGCCATTTTTAAGGAAAAGCCCTGACAAGGCAAGCCAAGTGTCAACATTAACAGGAGAGGTCCGTATGAATTTGGGGTTAGCGGGTAAAACCGTGATGGTGGCGGGCGCGAGCCGGGGGCTGGGTTTTGCGATAGCCCAGAGCCTGCAGGACGAAGGCGCGAACGTCAGCCTCAGCAGCAGTAATGCCAAGGCGATCGCGGCAGCAGGGGAGGCCTTGCCCGGCAGTCACGCTCAGGCCTGCGATGTGCGCAATCCGGGCGATATAGACGACTGGGTGGCGCAGACCATAAGCTGTTTTGGCGGCATTGATGCTTTGGTCGTCAATGCGGGCGGCCCACCGCCGGGTGGTTTCCGTGACTTCGATGATAGCGACTGGCAGGCGGCCTTTGAACTGACTCTGCTCAGTGCGGTGCGGCTGGTGCGGGCGGCGCTGCCGGCGCTCACTGAACGACAGGGCAATATTCTGTTTATGACCTCGTCGTCGGTTAAAGAGCCCATCGATTTTCTGTTGTTGTCCAATGTGATGCGTTCGGGCGTGGCCAGCCTTGCGAAAAGCCTGTCGCGGTCTCTGGCCGTCGACGGTCTGCGGGTGAACTGTATTGTTCCGGGGATTGTCGAAACCGATAGAATCAAGGCACTGGTGGCCAATCAGGCGAAGGCCAAGGCTGTTTCCGCGGAGGAGCAGCGGGCGCAGATGGAAGCCCAGGTACCCATGGGCCGGTTCGGAAGCCCCGAAGAATTCGCACGAACCGCCACCTTCTTGTTATCACCGGCGGCCAGTTACATCAACGGTGAAACGGTCACGGTCGATGGCGGCACCATGAAAACGTTGTTTTGACCCAAGCAATGGAGGCTCTATGTCCCCCACGCTGACGCACATTGCACTGCATGTCAGAGACCTCGAAGTCAGCAGGGCCTTTTATGAATCCTTTTGCGGGCTTCAGGTCTGTCATGAGCGCCACGATGACGGCAAAACCATACTCTGGCTGGCTGAAGCTGGTCGGGAGCAGGAGTTTATTCTGGTGTTGATTCCGGGTGGCCCCGGGCGATCCCAGTTGGACAATGACTTTAGCCACCAGGGCTATGCCTTGGAAAGCCGCGAAGCCGTGGATGCGATTGCCGACAAGGCCAAACGCGAAGGTTGCCTGCTCTGGCCTCCTCGTCAAGAAGCCTATCCGGTCGGGTACTACTGCGGTTTGAGCGATCCGGACGGCAATGCGGTGGAGTTCAGTTATGGCCAGCCACTGGGGCCGGGTGCGGAGGTTTGACCGACATTGTCTGTTACCCGCCATGTAAAAAGTGGATACAAAAAAGCCACCCCTAGGGTGGCTTTTGTTTTTCAGTGAGCTTGGATCACGGCAGCAGGTGCTGAACCGCGTCGCGCTCTTCCGCCAGTTCCTGCTCGGTGGCGGTCATCTTGGCGCGGCTGAAATCGCCCACTTCAACGCCCTGAACGATTTCCCAGTCGCCGTTTTTGCAGCGGCAGGGGAAGGAGTAGATCAGGCCTTCGGCAATATCGTAGCTGCCGTCGCTGTAGACGCCCATGCTGACCCAGTCGTCGCCTTCAGTGCCCAGCGCCCAGCTGCGCATGTGGTCGATAGCTGCGTTAGCGGCAGAGGCGGCAGATGACGCACCGCGCGCTTTGATAATAGCCGCGCCGCGCTGTTGTACGGTCGGAATGAAGTCGTTTTCGTACCATTCCTGGTCCACTAGGTCGGTGGCTTTCTTGCCATCAACCTTGGTGTTGAACAGGTCAGGGTACTGGGTGGCAGAGTGGTTGCCCCAGATAGTCATGTTTTTCACGTCGTTGACGGTTTTGCCGGTCTTCTGGGCAATCTGGGTCATGGCGCGGTTGTGATCCAGACGCGTCATGGCAGTAAAGTTGCGCGGGTCGATGTCCGGCGCGTTGCGCTGAGTGATCAGGGCATTGGTGTTGGCGGGGTTACCGACAACCAGCACCTTGATGTTTTTGCTGGCGTTGTCATTGATGGCTTTGCCCTGTACCGAGAAGATCGCGGCATTGGCTTCCAGCAGATCTTTGCGCTCCATGCCGGGGCCGCGCGGACGGGCGCCAACCAGCAGGGCGTAATCGGTGTCTTTGAACGCTACGTTCGGGTCGTCAGTGGTTACGATGTCGGCCAGCAGCGGGAAGGCGCAGTCGTCCAGCTCCATTTTCACGCCTTGCAGGGCGTCCATGGCAGGGGTGATGTCCAGCAGTTGCAGAATCACGGGCTGATCGTCGCCCAGCATGGCACCGGAAGCGATGCGGAACAGCAGTGCGTAGCCGATTTGACCGGCAGCACCGGTGACAGTGACACGAACGGGTTGTTTCATGAGTACAGATTCCTGTTTGTGATGTTACTTGTAGGTAACGACGAGTTTGAAGCGGGCCACCTGCAGGCTGCGGATCACACAGGCCTGAGCCACCCTGGCCGGGATTTGGCCGCACCGCGCAGTCTCACAAAAGAGCGGCTACGGTGCCTGAAGCGGGGCATATGATAGTCATCTGAGCCGGAAAATGCCATATCGCGAGGGCGCTGGCCTTATCCCTTTACCACCTGCCTGTTACAATTGCGCGCTTCTGAAATGGGGGATAGCGGTTCACATGCGTCTATTACAGTCTCGTCGGCTGCGGCTTTTGCTGAGCGTGGCCTTGCTGCTTTTCGCGGTGCAGGTACTTTTTCGGCTGATTTTCTTTCTGGGTTTTGCAGATTTCAGTGACAACGAGGCGGCCAGCGCGGCTGCACTGGCGAAGGCCTGGTGGATAGGTCTTCGCTTTGATGCCCGTCTCGCGGTGCTCCTCACAACGCCCCTGTTGCTATTGATGTTGCCAAAGTTGCACCTGCTGGAGAAAAGCTGGGTGCAAAAGATGGCCGCCGGCTATGTGCTACTGGTCGTGTTGTTGCTCACCCTGTTCAACGTCTTTGATCTGGGGCACTACGCCTACCTCGGTATCCGCATGGATTCGACGGTGGTACGCTTTTTCGACGACATAGCCATTTCGGCGAGCATGATCTGGGAAAGCTACCCGGTTATCTGGATTTCGCTCGGCGTCGCGGTGCTGTGCGTACTTACCTTTGGGTTTGCCAAACGGCAGGTGGCGGCAGTGTTCTCGGTGCCCGGCCTGAAACTGGGCAAATGGGCGGTAACCTGGCGCTGTTTTCTGGTGTTTATGGTCGCGTTCTGGACCTCGATCGGTCGTCTGTCGGATGTACCCCTGCGCTGGAACAATGCCTTTTTTACCGGCGACCCGGAAATCGGCGCGCTGGGTCTGAACCCGGTGTTGTACTTTTACGAGACCATGGATTTCAGCGAGGCGCGCTACGATCTTGAGCAGGTCAAAGCGCACTATAACGCGGTAGCCGATTACCTGGGGCTGGAAGGCAATGAGCGCGATGCCGCCAAGCCCAACTTTCTGCGCCGGATAGAAGCGGACCCCGAGGCGCCGTTTGCCGGCATGGAAAGGCCGCCGAATATTGTCTTTATTATGCTGGAATCGCTCGGTGCGAGCCGGGTCAGTGCCTATGGCAATCCCCTCAAAACCACGCCTACACTGGATGATATTGCCGAAAACGGCTGGTTCTTCGAGCACTTCTATGTGCCGGTTTCAGGCACCGCAAAAACCGTATGGGCGAGCATCACCGGCTTGCCGGATGTGTCTACGGTCAAAACGGCGACTCGCAACCCGCTGATCGCTCATCAGCGCACCATCGTCAATGCATTCAAAGAGCACGAGAAATATTACTTTCTTGGTGGCAGTGCAGGCTGGGCGAATATGCGGGCGCTGATCAAGGCCAGTATCGACGACCTGCACCTCTATGAAGAGGGCTCCTATACCGAGCCGCGAGTGGATGTGTGGGGGATTTCCGATCTGAGTCTGTTCCGGGAAACCGACAAGGTCCTGCGGGCTATTCCTAAAGAAAAACCCTTTTTTGCCATCGTTCAGACCGCGGCCAATCACCGGCCCTTTACGCTGCCGGACGATATGGGCGACTTCGAGCCGGACCGTCCCGATGATGAGGCTCTTTACCAGGCGGGCTTTAAAAGCGCAGAGCAATACAACGCGGTGCGTTTTCTGGATTACAACGTCGGTGAGTTTTTTGAAATGGCCAAGGCGGGAGGTTATTTCGATAACACCGTGTTTGTGTTTTACGGTGACCACAATAACCGGATAACGATTACGCCGCATATGGCGGATTTTTACGAAAAACTCGATCTTGATGGCCTGCACGTGCCGCACATGATCTATGCCCCCAAGTTGCTGCAGCCGAGGGTGGTCGAAGAGGCCGTGAGTCTGGTGGATGTGTTGCCTACGGTGGCAGGGCTATTTGGCGTGCCTTATGAATATGCCGGTCTCGGCCGCGATTACACCAAACACCCGGCAGGTGAAGAGCGCTATGTCTTTACCCAGACCGCCGATAAGCGCCATCCGGTGATCGGTGTGATCAGCAAAGACTGGATGCTGCGGATGCAGTCGTCGGGCGATAAAGCCAAACTGCATAAACTTTACAGTGACGATGTAAGCGTCGACCACAGCGCCGAGCATCCGGAGAAAGCAGCGCAGTTGAGTGAGCTGGCGAAAGGGCTGTATGAGACCAGTCACTATCTGCATTATCACAATGTCGAAGAGTCGACCGCGGGGGCGCGCCAGTGAGCCTTGCCGATACTCTGGTGCTGTCCGGCTATCTGCTGGCCATATTGCTGTTGGGCGTTTTTTTCTCCCGCAAGACCCATACCACAGATGATTATTTTGTCGGTGGTCGCAATTACCGGGGCTGGGTGATCGGTTTGAGTCTGGTGGGAACCTCGATCAGCTCCGTGACTTTTCTCGCCTACCCGGCAGATGCCTACAAAACCGCCTGGCTGCGCTACCTGCCTAATTTGATGTTGCCGGTCGCGATTTTTGTGGCGGCTCGCTATTTTCTGCCGTTTTTCCGGCGCGCCAATACCGTGACGGCCTACGAATTCCTGGAGGATCGCTTCGGCCCCTCCGTGCGGGTGTATGGCGCCGCGTCTTTCATGATTGCGCAACTGGTGCGCGTCAGCACGATTCTTTACCTGATATCCCTGCTGCTGTTCGAGATCAGCGGTCTTGATCCGGTGTGGTGTATCGTCGCGGCCGGTGTCTTCGTCGCGTTTTACACGGTTGCCGGGGGCATTGAAGCGGTTATTTGGACCGATGTGATTCAGACGCTGGTGCTGCTGTTTGGCGGCATAGCCTGCCTCTGGGTGATTTTGGATTTGTTGCCTGGCGGTTTGGGACAGGTGCTCAGCACGGCCACCGAGCACGGCAAGCTGGGTTTTTCCGAGTGGCGCAACGGCGAGCTGGCGCCCGTCAGCTGGGATCTCAGCCTGCTGAATAAAACCGGCACCATGATGCTGGTGCTCGGGCTGGTGAATTGGCTTACCGAATACAGCAGCAACCAGAATACCGTGCAGCGCTACTGTGCCGCCAAGTCGGAGCAGGAGGCGCGGCGGGGTATGTGGGTTTGTGCGTTGAGCAGCCTGCCGATCTGGGCCTTTTACATGTTCCTTGGCACGGCGCTGTATGTATTCTACCTGCAGTTCCCGGCGCCCGAAGCGGCCGACATGCTCAGTGGCGAACGCAAAGCAGAGCAGATACTGCCGTTCTTCATTCTCAGTGAGTTGCCGGCAGGCCTTGTGGGGCTGGTATTGGCAGCGGCGCTGGCAGCGGCCATGTCATCACTGGATTCCAGTATCAACGCCATTTCGGCGGTGTCCGTGGTGGACATTTATCGCCGCCACCTGAAAAAGGATGCGCCTGAAGGGCACTACCTCTGGGTGGCCAGAGCGGTGGCGATTGCCGTCAGTGGTTTGATGATCGGGGGTGCCATCGCTTTTTACTACGCTGACACCAAAACCCTGCAGGACGCACTCACCATTCTGGTGGCGCTGCTTGGGGGCGGGCTGTTGAGCCTTTATCTATTTGGCTTTTTTTGCCGTCGCGGTGGCGCCAAGCAGGCCTGGTTCGGAATAGCCGTAACCATGTTGTTCACCGGCTGGGTCATTCTCGCCCGTAACGGCTGGCTGTTCACGGTTGAGGACATGCCCTTTGATTTGTATTACACGGCCATCATCGGCAATATCCTGATGTTCGCTGTGCTCTGGCTCGCCAGCCGCCGCACGCCGCTGCGCGCGAAGGTTTGAGCTCAGATAGACCAGCGCCGTGATTGCAGCAAAGGGGTCGAGCAGGTAGTCCCAGAGGTTATGGGACTCCAGCAGCCCAAACTGAAAGCCAAGCAGGCCAAGGCTCAGCGCAGCGACAATCAGATTGTGGCCCTTGAACCACGCCAGTAAGCCCGCGGCGATCACGGCAAGTGCGAGAAGCTTAGGTTGAAAGCCCCACTGATAGGGATCGATCATGCCGGCACCGAGGCTCATGGGGTAAAACCACAGCGCCGTCAGGCCAATCAGCCCCGCAAACCAGAGCATTTCACTTTTGGGCAGTAGCTCCTTGCCGGTGCCCCGACAGAGGGCCAGGCCAACCAGCACCAGTATGGAGGTCAGACTGAACTCGCCAAATACGCCGCGCAGGTAGAACACGGGCGCCAGACCAGCGATGGGAATACAGAGAAACACGAGTGACAGGGTGTAAACCAGCACCAGCCGTGACGACAGGGCGGGGCGACGGCACAGCAGAAGGCTGAACAGCGCGGCCCAATGCAGTGCCGAAACGATCAGGCCAAATGTCATATCCATTGGCTCAACCACTCCTGTGAGAATGCGCGGTGTTTGATATAGGCTTTGTTCCAGGTGTACACAAGGTGGATGGTTCCGTCTGAGGCTTTGATCAGGTAGGGGTAGTCGTAGCGATAGCGGCAGCCGCCATCAGTGCACAGTGCTTCGCTGGCTGATTCGAGGAACTGGGCGCGCTGACGTTCCGAAAGACCTTCTTCCGCCATGGTATTTTCCAGGGCCTGGGAAAACTGCTCCAGGGGCACACGCCGCGGCGCTGTTCCGTTCTCGCTGTTGTCTTCCACTCGAATAATGGGGTTCCAGCTCTGGCCGCGATCCTCAGAAATCAGAAGAGTCAGGCGATTGCGTTCATCTTCGGTGTCATTGGCAACTGCCAGGATCCGTCCGCAGTCCAGCACCACGGCTGCGAGCGCTGAATTGGGATTGAAGAAACTGGCGTTTTCTGGCTCGCTCCAGGCGGTGCCGCTGCTGTCGCTTGAGGTCATAACGGCGGTGAAGGGGGCCTCGTCGCCGGTATCGCGCAGCAACGCCAGGGCTTCATCGTCGTCCACCGGCAGAATCACCGGCTGGATGGCTTCCCGTCCGGTAGTCAGTCGGGTCTTGTCGAGGACGCGCCCATTCGGTGACAGTCGCAACAGCTCACCAAATTTGCCTGCCATTTCGTGGTACACAGGAAGGGCAATGGTTCCGTCCTTATAGAGATAAGGAGTACCTTTCACCAGCGTGCTGAGATTGAAAAAGGGTGAGGTCACCAGCCGGCGAACCGAATGCCAGCTCTGGCCGTCGTCGTCGGAGTAGGCAACATTGAGTTGACTCGTGGCCCAGCCGCCCAGCGAGACAGAAACGTAGTAGAGCGCCAGGCGATTGTCCTTGAGACGGGTGATAACCGGGTTGCCCAGTTTCTTTATGTAGCGGCCCAGTTCGCGTTCGGTAAATTGGCGGGTAATCAGCGGGCGAACCTCGCTCCAATTGCCGGAAGCCGGTTCAAAGTAGGCGCCGTAAATGGCCACATCCTTCGCGCCTTCGCGGCTGCCGCCGAACCAGGTTGCGAGCAGGCGGCCGTCGGCGAGCTCGGCAACGGACGCTGAGTGGACCATATCGGTCGCGTTACTGCGTGAGACGATCTTGGGGGCGCCGTTGAAAACGCTTACCAGCTCTTCCGTATCTATCGGTGACAGGTCTGCCGGGGTCTCATCCCGGTGCTCGGGCAGGGTTGCATCCGCGAATACGGGCTGACCCAAGCTGCTGGTGCCGCGAAGCGTGACGCTGGCCGCGGCAATAAGTAAAAGCAGCCCGATTAAGCTGAAACGGCTTGGCATAGATGGTGACGACTCAGAATGAAATAGATCTTGCTTTCGGGCGCGCTTGTAATCGCGCATTTATTGTACAGGGGGATTGTAGCGGAGTGCGGCTACGCTGTTAAGTCTTGCGAGCACATGATATCGACGTATCCCTCGAAAACACTGGGCATTTTTTAAGCTGAGCGGCTACAATACGCGGCCTTGAACGCCCCTATAATCCGTAATTGCCACAGGGTAAAGGCCGTGACCGTCGCAGACATGTCGAAAAAACAGAAAACCGAATTCAACAAGTTGCAGAAGCGGCTGCGGCGCCATGTCGGCAAGGCGATCGAAGATTACAACATGATCGAAGAGGGCGACCGCGTGATGGTCTGCCTGTCCGGCGGCAAAGACTCCTACGGCATGCTGGATATACTGATGAACCTGCGCCAGAGCGCGCCGGTGAATTTCGAGCTGGTAGCGGTCAACCTCGACCAGAAACAGCCAGGATTCCCTGAAGAAATCTTGCCTAAGTATCTGTCAGCATTGGATATTGAGTATCATATCCTTGAAAAGGATACCTACAGTATCGTCAAATCCGTGGTGCCCGAAGGGAAAACCACTTGCGGCCTGTGTTCGCGGCTGCGCCGGGGTTCTCTCTATGGTTTTGCCGAGCAGATTGGCGCCACCAAGATCGCGCTGGGTCACCACCGCGACGATATTATCGAAACCCTGTTTCTGAACATGTTCTTCGCTGGCAAGCTCAAAGCCATGCCGCCCAAGCTCTTGAGCGACGACAAGCAGAATATAGTGATTCGCCCGCTCGCCTACTGCAAAGAGGCTGATCTGGCGGCCTACGCCGAGATTAAAGCCTTTCCTATTATCCCCTGTAACCTCTGTGGCTCGCAGGAGAACCTCCAGCGGCAAGCGATCAAACAAATGCTGCGGGACTGGGAAAAGCAGTTTCCCGGCCGAATGGACTCCATTTTTACGGCAATCGGCAATGTTGCTCCCTCGCAACTGGCGGATGGCGAGTTGTTTGATTTCAAGACACTGAAACTGGAACGCCCCAGTCTGGACAAAATCCGGGCCGTTAACCTCGGCTGATTGGAATCACAGTTTTCGGCAGTCCTGGACACTGAGCTTGATAAATACCCCAAACTATCGGTAAATAAGGTGTTTTTCGCGAAAAGCGTCCGCTTCCATGCCCATATCCGCTCGCCAGCTCCAAAAAGCC
>JBFHCW010000033.1:0-14759 GCA_041585035.1 Litorivivens sp. | reverse complement strand
TCACAGCCCAACGGTCAGGACGTGATTGGCGAGCCTGCTTAGAGTTTAACAGCGCCGTGACAGGCACACTTTGCTGCGATCCCATTCTGTATGACAGTCAGTAGCGCGGTATGGGCACCTTGCTAATGACCGCTAACGGGGTTTATGCCGCTAGAGCGTAGTTGTCGTCGTTGGCAACTATAAGTTAACAGCTTTTGATTAACGTGATTCGCTGCCATCACGGCATGCACTCTTCGGTTTTGTTACCGGCGTCGAATCCAAATCGGCCCCAAAACCTGTACCCCCGCATTGTAACGGACTGGGTCCGTTGCGTCATGCTTAGTTTGCGGGCGCTACGTTGAGTTGGACGCCGGCAAGGGCGATGAGTTCCTGTTCTTCTTCCAGGTCGGCGCGGGTTAGGGGGTTTTCGTCCAGCCAGCTTTGTGGTGCCGACAGGGTGATGGCTTTTTTGCCGGCGGCGATAACCTGAACCTCTGACGGTATGCTGCGGCTCTGGCGGCGGCGGTGAAGAATGCAGGCCAGCCTGAACAGGGCCACCAGCAGCCAGTCCGGGCGGAAGCTTGCCGGAATCTCGCCGGTTTTTGGTTTGCGGCGGTGGTTCAGGACCAGAAAGGCCAGGCGAGCCTGTTCCTGGCGCGAGAAGCCCGGCATGTCGGCATTGTTCAGTATATAGGCGCCGTGTTTGTGATAGCCGCCGTGGGCGATGGCGAGACCGATTTCATGCAGAGCCGAGGCCCAGCGCAGCAGGTGTTCCGCTTCGTGGGGATCGGTTTTCAGGTCTGCTTTGATCTCGGGCAGCCAGCGCAGGGCCAACGTGCAGACCCGCTGGGCCTGAGCGGTGTCGACATGGTACTGACCGACCATGTGGTTGATGGTGCTTTCACGGGTGTCGTGGTGGTGCAGTCGTCCGGCCAGATCGTGAATGATGCCTTCGCGGATGGCGTACTCCGAGCTCTGCATCTGATCGATGTCGAGCTCATCAAACAGGGCCAACAGGATGGCCAAGCCGCCCGGTAGCACGCTCTGGCGCTCGCTGCTAAGACCTTTGATATCGACCTCGTCGCAGCGTTTGAAGTTCAGCAGCGCGTCGCGCAGTTTTGTCAGGCTTTTGGCGGTTATCGCACTGCTTTCACTGAAGCCGTTGTCGCGAACAATACGGCCAATGGTACGAATGGACCCGGAAGCGCCTACCGCTTCATCCCACTTGCCACGAAAGGCCTCGATATAGGGGGAGAGTTCCCGCGCCGCAGCATTGCGGGCTTTGCGAAAGCACGATTCGCTGAGTTTGCCGTCGGGGAAATAGCGCCGGCTGAAGCTGACGCAGCCCATGTCCAGGCTTTCCATCAGTTTGGGTTTCTGGGCGCCGATAACCACTTCGGTCGAGCCGCCGCCGATATCCACGACCAGACGCCGCGAGTCACCGGGCGAGAAGTCGCTGGCGACCCCGAGATAGATAAGCCGCGCTTCTTCGGTACCGGAAATGATATTTATCGGAGCGGGCAGAATGCGCTCGGCCTGCTCAATAAAGCTGTTGGCATTCGATGCCGTGCGCAAGGTGTTGGTGCCGACAATGCGGATATGGTCCGGGGGCACGCCCCGCAGGCGCTCAGCCATTTTGCTGAGGCTGTCGAGGGCGCGGCTGATGGCTTCGTCGGACAGGGCATTGTCTGCGTCCAGCCCGGCGGCAAAGCGCACCATATCTTTATGGGTGTCGATAACAATGAGCTTACGCTGCTCGAAACGGGCAATAAGAAGGTGAAAGCTATTGGAGCCCAGGTCGAGGGCGGCGTAAACTTCGGGTTTGTCGTCAGACGGCATGAGGGTCGGCAGGCTCCGGTTCAGCGGGGCAGTTCAAGGGTTGATCGGCAGTGTAACGACAGCTTTGACGGATTGCGATTGTTTCGACGGCAATATGTCGCAGTTTGTCTTCAACGCTTACCTTGTTCTGTCATAAAGTGGTCATGTACCTGCTATAGGCTGGCATGTGCCTAACGCTTTTTTTTCAATGGAGTGCTGAATGACTGACTCAGGAGTACCGGGTAGCTGGAACCCGAAGGAGTTGAGTTGGCTGTCGTTTAACGAACGTGTCTTGCAAGAGGCCGCAGAGCCTACCGTGCCGATTATTCAGCGAGTGCGTTATCTGGGTATTTTTTCCAATAATATGGATGAGTTTTTCCGGGTGCGCGTGGCCGATGTGCGTCGTTTGGCGGCCTTTTCGACGCCGTCCAAGCAGGAAGAGTACAAGCAGTTACTGGAGAAAATACAGGACAGGGTGGTGGAGTTACAGCACCGCTTTGATCAGATTTACCTGGCCACGCTCAAAGATCTGCGAAAGCGCGGTATTTATCTGGTGAGTGAGCGACAACTGGACGAGCATCAGGTCCAATTTGTCCGCAATTACTTTTTTGAGCACATCCAGCCCGAGCTGGTGCCAATTATTCTGGACGACAACTACGCGCTGCCGGAATTAAATGATTCGTCGATCTACCTGGCGATCAAGATAGTGTCGTCTGATCAGGTGCGCTATGCCATTCTTGAGGTGCCCACCGACCGTCTTGATCGATTTATCAGTATTCCGCCACGCAAGGAAAAGCGGGCCAAGGTGATGATGGCGCTGGAAAACCTGATCCGGGTTTGTCTGCACGATGTATTTCGCGGCATCTTCCATCTTGAGAGTGTTGAGGCCTATACCATCAAGCTTACCCGCGACGCGGAACTGGAGCTGGGTGAGGAGGTTACCGAGAGCTTTTTCGAGCGCATGGAGCGCAGTCTCAAACGCCGTCGCAAAGCTGACCCGGTGCGCTTTGTCTATGACAGCGAGATGCCGGAAGATCTGCGTGACTACCTCGCCCGACGTTTGGGCTTGGGACGTCTGGACTCGGTGCTGCCCGGCGGTCGCTACCACAACTCCAAAGACTTTATGCGCTTTCCCAATTTGGGGCCTGCCTATCTGGAATTGAAGCCGCTGCCGAAAATACCGGTGCCGGCTATCGACAATCACGACAATATCTTCGACGCGATCACCCAGCAGGATGTACTGCTCTATTACCCCTATCACAGCTTTTCCTACGTGATTAACCTGCTGCGCACGGCGGCCATTGATCCGGCGGTGCGATCCATTTCGGTGAGTTTGTATCGGGTGGCATCCAACTCACACGTGGTGGATGCGCTGATTAACGCCGTGGCCAATCACAAGGAGGTCACCGTGGTGGTTGAGCTGCAGGCACGGTTTGACGAGGAGGCCAATCTTGCCCTGTCACACAGGCTGCAAGAAGGGGGCGTCAATGTGATTTTCGGGGTGCCTGGCTTAAAGGTTCACGGCAAGCTGATTTCCATTACCCGCCAGGAAAACAATTCCGTGCGCTATTTCACCCACGTAGGTACGGGAAACTTTAACGAGAAAACCGCTGAGGTCTATACGGATTTCAGCCTGCTGACCTATAACCAGGAGATTGGTGAAGAGGCGGCAAAGACCTTCGAGTTTATTCGCTACAACTATCGGCGCCCGAATTATAAGCACCTTGTTGTTTCACCGATCAACAGCCGCGAGCGGCTGTTGAATATGATTGATTGCGAGATTAAGGCTGCGAAGGCGGGCGAAGATTGCGGCCTGACTCTGAAGTGCAACAATCTGGTTGACTCGGAATTTATCGAAAAGCTCTACGAGGCCGGCCAGGCCGGTGTGCCGGTGCGTCTCATTGTACGCGGTATGTGCTCGTTGGTGCCGGGCATAAAAGGGCTGAGCGACAATATTGAGGCGATTAGCATTGTCGATCGTTTTCTTGAGCACCCCCGAGTGTTCATGTTTTACAACGGCGGTGATCCCCGCTATTTCCTGTCATCGGCTGACCTGATGACCCGCAATATTGATTATCGGGTGGAGGTTATGTGCCCGGTTTATGACCCGGCGGCGAAAAAGATACTGCAGGACATTCTCGATATTCAGTGGGCGGATAACGTGAAGGCGCGAGTGCTGGAGCCCGACTTTGCGAATCGGCTGCGACTGCCGCGCAAGAAGAAAACCAAACGCATCCGCAGCCAAGTGGCTATCCACCGCTATCTGAGCAAAGGGCGTCTGCCGCGTCTGAAAAAACTGAGCTATCGACCGCCGACTGGCGATTGATGTCTCAGCGCTCGATCACCAGCAGGTTGCCGGTGACTTTACGCGGTTTGCTGATATCGCCGTCGAGCAGCTCGCCGCCGAAGTCTTTCGCGCAACGCTTGGCGAGTTCAAGAAAGGGCGGTCGGCCGGGATCGGCAATGATAATCGTGCCAACCTTGGCTTTGACGGCTCTTTTGACCAGGCTGTAAAGCGGGTCAACAAGCTCGTCCCAGAAGCAGATATCGCCGCCAAGAACGTAATCAAAGCCCTTGAGATCCTTGATTTTCAATTCTTCATAGCGCGCAACCACGGTCTCAACCTCAACGTCGTTCAGGAGGCTGTGGGTTTCGAGAAAGGGAAAGACGTTCGGGTCGGCATCGGTGGCGGTCACGTTGGCGCCAAAGTGTTTGGCACAGAAGATGGACAGTAAACCCCAGCCGGCGCCCACTTCCAGTATGTCGGCTTCGGCTTCGGGTTCGTGCCGCTTGAGATAATCCATGATCATGAAGCTGGAGCCCCACACTTTGGTGCCGTGAATTTCCGGCGTGGGTAATTCTTCAATGATGTGTTTTATCAGGTGATGTTTCTTTTTGAGAATGATCAGGTCGTTGAGGTAGTAATAATCTTCGGTAGCCATGCGCACTCTAATTGTCAGTTCAGCCGTTTCCCCAGTGTACCAGCGCCAGATGACAGTTTTAGTGGGGAATATCCTTGGGTGAATCGAAGTGTATCAGCTCGGCGCAGCCAGCGCGTATCTGATCCCAGTATTCGACCTTCAAGTGCAGTTCGGCAAAACCTGCGGTAGGGAAGTGCTTGTGGTCCAGCCCGGTGAGCATGATCAACAGGTCTTCGAGTGCCGGGTTGTGCCCGACCACCAGGATGCGTTGCAGCTGTGTATCGCAGTCTTTCAGCCAGGTCAGCAGTTGAGCGTAATCAAAGGTGTAGAGTGCATCGTCCAGTGTCAGCTCACCCGAGGGTGCATCCAACGCGTTGCGCACTCGCTTGATTGTACTGCGGCATCGTCTGGCCGGGCTGCTGAAGATATGCTGGACTGAACTGCAATGCTGCTCAATCACACTGGCAATAGCCAGCGCGTCGCGCTTGCCTCGCTTGGACAGCGGGCGGTCGAAGTCATCGAGACTTGCGTCGTCGTGGCTGGATTTGGCGTGTCGTAACAGGTAAAGAGTTTTCACTTGTTGTGTTCGCGCAATACGCGTTGTTTTTGACGGTCCCAGTCGCGCTCTTTTTCGGTATCGCGTTTGTCATGTTGCTGCTTGCCTTTGGCCAGCGCGATTTCCGCTTTGATCAAGTGCTTCTTCCAGTAGAGCGCGGTACACACACAGGTATAGCCCTTTTGCTGGGTGGCTTCAAGCAGTCGCGCCAGTTCTTTACTGTGCAGCAGAAGTTTGCGGGTGCGGGTGGGGTCGCTGACAAAATGTGTGGACACGGTTTGCAGCGGGGTGATCTGGGTACCTAGCAGCCAAGCCTCACCATCTTTGAGCAGAACGTAGCTCTCGGTGATTTGCACCTTGCCGGCGCGGGCGCTTTTCACTTCCCAGCCCTGCAGGGCAACACCGGCTTCAAACTTGTCGGTGAGGTGATAGTCGTGACGAGCTCGCTTGTTGAGAGCGATCGTCGAACTGTTCTGTTTCGGTTTCTTGGCAGCCATGGGCGCGCATTATAGGGCTTCTGGCTGGTAAAGCCTACGTAGCTGAGCCAAAATGCCTGCATATCAGCTATTTATGGGGAATGGTGTTGCAACGGGAAACCCTGCAGGGCGTTTGGGTCAGTCGCTGGACCTTTGTGGCGGCCGCCTCCGGCCTGGCTATCGGGCTTGGTAACTTCTGGCGCTTCCCCCATGAGGTGGGGCATTACGGCGGCCTACTCTACATTCTGGCCTACCTTTTTTTCCTGATGACCCTCGCCATGCCGGTGATGCTGGCGGAAGTGGTGATGGGTTCGCGCGGGCGAGCAAACCCTGAAACCGCTATCCAGTTTCTCAATCTGGAGTCGGGTAGTCGCCGGGAGTGGCGTTTGTCACCCATCCTCGCAATGGTGACTGGGCTGCTGATTCTGGTGCACATGGCGGTGATTGCCGGCTGGATACTCAGTTATGCCTACTACCTTTCAGACCACAAACTGGGTGCGATCAGTATCGAGTTTGCGGGCGAGTATTTTGCAGGCTACATCCAGTCGCGCGAGGAAATGCTGAAGGGCTTTACCGGTTTTATCATCATTCTGCTGCCACTGGCGATGATGCGTATGACGCTGGCGACAGGGCAGATTCTGCGCCTGTTGGTGCCCATCATCCTGATAGCGCTTTTGGGTATGAGCTATGCCGCGTCGCAAATGGGCAACTTTACCGCCGGACTGTCGTGGATGCTGGCAGTGCGCCCGGAAGACTTTGGCCGCGAAGCGATTGTCTCGGCCTTGGGGCAGGCTTTTTATTCACTGGGCATCGGCGTGGGCGCGATGATGATTTACGGCGCCTACTTTCCTGATGGCCGCTCCATTTCCCGGCAGGTCGGCGCCGTGGCGGCCATCGATACGGTGGTGGCCCTGGTGGCAGGCATCAGCATTTATGCGCTGGTGCTGGATTACAATATCGAGCCGGGCAACAGTGTGCCCCTGCTGTTTATCAGTCTGCCTTATGTGTTTGGCAATTTGCCCTTTGGCGATCTGCTGGGTGGCGCCTTCTTCGTCTTGCTCGGGTTGGTGATGCTGTGCAGCGCGCTGGCATTGCTCGAGCCGGCGCTGGCCTGGCTGGTTGAAAAAAGCCCGCTGCCGCGCTGGTTTGCTGCCGTGTTGCTGGTTATGGGTGTGTGGCTGGCGGGTGTCTGGGTGATTGCGGATGTGGCTGCGCCGGGCCCGGCGACTCGACTCTTTCTGTTAAACCGCCTTACCTCGGAATTGCTGCTGCCCCTGAGTGCGCTGGGGCTTGCGCTTTACGCGGGTTGGGTGCTGCGGGATGTGCAGGCGCGGGATGAGCTTCACTACAGCAACCCCCGCACATTTTGGATTTGGCGAATACTTTTGCGGTATATTGCGCCCCCCGCCATTTTGGCGGTACTGGTATTGGCCAATTTACCCAAACAGTGATCCAGTATGACGACCATTAGTCGCAGTGCGCTACTGCCGTATTCTGCCGATCAGATATTCGACCTGATCAACGATGTGAACGCCTATCCGCAGTTCATGGACGGCTGTGTTGGGGCAGAAGTGCTGTCAGAAAGCGATGAGGCTATGGTGGCCAGGCTTGATCTGTCGCGTGCCGGCGTTCGCCAGAGTTTTACCACCCGCAATGCCCTGCTACGGCCGCTTGAGATCAAGCTTGAGCTGGTTGATGGTCCCTTTGAGTCTTTTGCCGGGCGCTGGACCTTGCTGGCGTTGAATGAGCAGGCCTGCAAGGTATCCTTGTTTTTGAGTTTCACGCTTAACAGCAGTGTTCTGAGCGCGGCCGCCAGACAATTGTTGAACAGCGCCGCCAATTCCATGGTGGATGCGATGGTTAAGCGAGCAAAGTTTGTATATGGATGATCAGATGATTCATGTTGAAGTAGTTTACGCTACACCGAGCAAGCAGCAGATTGTTGCTCTGGAAGTGCCTGCGGGAACCACCGTGCGGGACGCGGCCTTGAAGTCGGGACTCGACAGGCAGTTCGAGGGGCTGGATCTGGCGAAGGCTGATCTGGGAATCTTTGGCAAGACCGTTGCCAAGCCAGAGAGCGTCGAGTTAAACGACGGCGATCGCGTAGAAATCTACCGCCCTCTGATCGCGGACCCCAAAGAGGTGCGCAAGCAACGGGCGGCTAAGGTCAAGGCGCGGCAGGAGGCCGAGGGGCGCCGCTAAAGTCGCCTTCTTCCTCGTCAAATTCGCCTTCTTCCATCGGCTCAACAGGCGGATTCTGTTCTTTGCTCGACAAGATGGTGCTTTCGTAGTGGCTCAGTGCGCCATTGTCGAAATAGACCGTCAGGCGCTGCTTTTCCACCGTGTCATCGGGCTTTCGCAGTACGTAAAGGTAGTCCCAGCGATCGCTCGCAAAGCTGTCGCGACTGAGCGGGGTGCCGAGCACGAACTCAACCTGTCCGGTGGACATGCCGGGCTCGAGCTGACTGACCATTTCTTCGGTCACGATATTGCCCTGCTCAATCGGGAGCTTGTAAACGCCGGGAAATTCCAGCGTACTGCAGGCGAACAGCGGCGAAAGGATAATAATCAGGGCAAGGGTTTTTCGCATCATCGGGTCGTTAACTTTCATCATCTGTAAAGGCGTGGGATAATAGCGCATTACGTAAACCAACGCTAAGGGATACCCCATGTCCGTCGAAAATCAGGAACTCAAGAAGGCCGGACTGAAGATAACTCTGCCGCGCGTGAAAATCCTTGAGCTGCTTGAAACCGCCGAGCACAACAATCAGCACCTCAGTGCAGAAGACGTCTACCGCACGCTGATGGAGTCCGGCGAAGACGTGGGTCTTGCCACCGTCTACCGGGTGTTGACCCAGTTTGAATCTGCCGGCTTGGTGGTGCGTCACAATTTTGAAGGCGGCCATTCCGTGTTTGAGCTGGCCAAGGGTGAACACCATGACCATATGGTGAACTTGGACAGTGGTGAAGTGATTGAGTTCTGTGATGAGGTGATTGAAAAGCGTCAGCGCCAGATTGCGGATGATATGGGCTATGAGCTGGTCGACCACAGCCTGGTTCTGTACGTGAAGCGCAAGAAAAAGTAGCCTCAGCGTGAGGAGAAAAAGCCAGCCTTAGTGCTGGCTTTTTTGTGGGCGGACGTCAGGCATTCCTAATGAGCCGTTGCGACCATCTCCCGGGCGTGTGCCAGCGTGCTGTCGGTGATGGCCACGCCGCCGAGCATGCGGGCAATTTCCTCCACCTTTTCATTATCACTCAGAGCGATCAGTTGGGTTTTGACCGATTTCTTGTCGGACTGCTTGCTGACCTTGATATGGTGGTCGGCCTGACTGGCTACCTGGGCCTGGTGCGTGACGCACAGCACCTGTGTGGTCTGACCGAGTTGCTGCAGCAGGGTGCCAACGATCTCTGCGGTGGCGCCGCCAATGCCCACGTCCACCTCGTCAAAGATGATGGTGGGTACGGTAACGGCCTGGGCGTTGACCACGTGAATAGCCAGGCTGATTCGCGACAGCTCACCGCCTGAGGCGATTTTGTGTAAGGGGCCCGGTTTGCTGCCGGGATTGGTGCTGATCAGAAATTCGACGTCTTCCAGACCGTGGCTGGCCAGTGTGCCGGCATCGACGGGTGCGAGGTTGATCTGGAAGCGGCAGTTGGCCATCGACAGATCGGCGAGGTGGGCTTCCACTTTTTTGCTGATGCTGGCGGCAGTTTTCTGCCGTTTCTTGCTCAGGCTCTCAGCCGCCTTGCGGTAGTCCTTTTCCAGTTGGGCCAGCGTGGCTGTCAGGCCTTCAACGCTGTCATCGCCGCCCTGAATGGCGTCCAGTTCCTGTTGCAGGCGATCCTGCAGGTCGAGCAATTCGTTGCCCCGGCAATGGTGTTTGCGGGCGATTTGGTAAATGGCGTCGAGTCTTTCTTCTACCTGATGTAGGCGTTCAGGGTCGATTTCCGCGCGGTCTAAATGATGTTGCAGTTCCCGGCTGGCTTCTTCCACCTGTATCAGGGCGGTTTGCAGCATCTCTTCGGCACTGTTTTGCGAGGGGGCCTTGACCGGGCTGGCGCGCAGGGACGACAGGGCTTGATGCAGAATGCCCAGAGCATTGACCTCGCCTTCCTTGCACAGGTTCAGGGCGTGGTTGCTGGCGTTGAGAATATGTTCGGCGTTGGCCAACGACTGCTGCTCTTCTTCCAGCGCTTCTACTTCTCCTGCCTGCAGCGATAGCGCGAGCAATTCATCGAGCTGATATTGCAGTAGTTGCACGCGGGCGGTGCGCTCGTCGCTTTGTTCGGTGAGGGATTTCAGCTTCTGTTCGGTTTTTTGGTGCTGGCGAGCCAGTGTGGCGACTTCACCGGCAAGGTCGGTTGTGCCTGCGCAGATGTCGAGCAGCTCGCGCTGGTAGTCTTTTTTCAGTAGCGACTGATGTTCGTGCTGGCTGTGAATATCGACCAGGTGCTCACCCAGATCCCGCACATCCTGCAGCGTTGAAGGCTGACCATTAATGTAGGCCCGAGAACGGCCTTCGGCGGTAATCACCCGGCGCAGCATCAGTTCTTCGCCGTCGAACAGGTCGCGGCTTTCCAGCCAGCTTTTGGCGGCGGGGAGTGACGATATATCGAACAGGGCGTGAACCTCGGCTTTGTCGGTGCCGTGGCGCACGATGCCGGCATCAGCCCGATCTCCCAGAGTAAGCCCCAGGGCGTCCAGCATGATGGATTTGCCCGCACCGGTTTCGCCGGTGAGGGCGGTCATGCCCGGTCGAAGGTCAATGTCCAGATTTTCTGCAATGGCGTAGTTGCGAATACAGAGATGAGTCAGCATGCGGGCACCTGTGCGAGTACTGGTTGGTTATCTATGCGTGGTTATTTATACAGTAATTGGCAGCGGCGGGGCAAGAGCCGAATGTGGCGCCATTGTAAAAGAAGCCGGCTGCTGGCTAGAATGCAGCCGACGTTGTTGCGCAGATTCGAGAATAAAATGGTCGCAGATGCTTTGAACGACAGGGCCCAAAAGCTGCTCAAAGTGCTGGTGGAGCGCTATATTCGCGAAGGTCAGCCGGTGGGGTCGCAAACCCTGTTGCAGGACAGCGGCCTGCCAGTCAGTGCGGCAACCGTGCGAAACATCATGGCCGAACTGGAAGATCGGGGCTACGTGGCCTCGCCCCACACTTCAGCCGGGCGCATACCGACGCAGCAGGGCTACCGTTTTTTTGTGGATTCCCTGATCACCGTCTCGCCCCTGGAAGGGCGTATTCTCAGCAACCTGAAGCTGGAGCTTGATGCAGAAAAAACGTCCGATGAGTTAATCGCCTCGGCCTCGCAGTTGCTGTCGAATCTGACCCGGCAAGCGGGGCTGGTGACCCTGCCCAGCCGTCATCGCCTCAGCTTGCGTCAGGTCGAGTTCCTGCCGCTGTCTGACAATCGTATTCTAGTGATTCTGGTGGTGAACCAACGTGAGGTTCAAAATCGCGTCATTCGCACCGAGCGCGCCTTTGAAGAGAGTGAGCTCAAACAGGCCGCCAACTACATCAATCACCATTTTGCTGGCAAAGATCTGGATACCATTCGCGATCATCTGCTCGATGCCATGCGCTCCGACAAGGACGATATTGACCGGTACATGCAGACGTCCCTCGATCTGGCCGCACGTGCGCTCGACATGGGGGAGGAGGCTGACCGCCCTTCGGAATATGTACTGGCGGGTGAGACCCAGCTGCTGGAGTCGGCGACCCCGGACAACCTGGACAAGATGCGTGAGCTGTTCAATGCCTTCGAACGGAAAAAGGATATTCTCGATCTGGTCGATCGCTGCCTGTTGGCCGACGGCGTGAAAATCTTTATCGGCGAAGAATCTGGCTACAAAGCCTTTGGCGACTTTTCGGTGATTACTGCGCCTTACCAGCTCGGTGATGGCCGGCCGCTCGGCGTGCTCGGCGTGATCGGGCCCACTCGAATGGCCTATGAAAAGGTAATCCCCATGGTGGATGTCACCGCTCGCATGCTCAGTGTGGCGCTGCGATCCAGCTAAGGCGCGCCCATCCCAACTCCTTGTTTTAAAAAAATAAAATATTAATTTTTGGCCCCGCCCTTGAATTCGAGAGGCGCGGCCCCATTGTTGGCCTGCACGGGGTTGTTCCCGTGTCGGATAAAACGATGGAGTGAGAGCGTGGCCGAGGAAAACCCGAAAGATCAGCAAAACGCAGCCGCAGAAAGCCCGGTAGAAGAACAGCAGGGCACCGCAGCCGAAGCCCCGAAAGAAGATCAGCCGCAGGTAGCTGATCAGGGTGGCGAGAGCGGTGAAGGTACCCAGACCGCGCCCGCTGAGGCGCTGCAGACCGAGATTGAGGCGCTCAAGCAGGAGCTTGCAGATGCCAAAGAGCAGGCGCTGCGCACCGCCGCCGAAGCCCAGAATATTCGCCGGCGCGCCGAAATCGACGCCGATAATGCCCGCAAATTTGCGGTAGAGCGCTTTGCCCGGGATTTGCTACCGGTTGTGGATAACCTGGAGCGGGCGCTAGAAAATGCCCCGGAAGATCAGGCAGATGAAGCCGTCAAGGCCGTGCTTGAAGGGGTTGAGCTGACCTACCGCAGTTTTGCCGACATGCTGGAAAAGCACAACCTCAAGGCCATCAACCCGGAAGGCGAGCCCTTCGATCCTCAGTTGCACGAAGCCATGTCCATGGTAGAGGCGCCGGGCGCTGAGCCCAACTCCGTGATTCAGGTGGTGCAGAAGGGTTATACCCTGAATGAGCGCCTGTTGCGGGCTGCCATGGTGGTCGTATCCAAGTAGCGCCTGAACAGCAATTTTTTTGAGTTGGCCTTGAATTCAGCGCGATAGGGCCAATATAGAAACCAGAAACGCATTGTAAGTGACCCGCTCGGCGGGCCAAATGGAGAGTTAGACATGGGTAAAATCATTGGTATTGACCTCGGTACCACCAACTCCTGTGTTGCCATCCGCGATGGTGACAAGGTCAAAGTCATCGAAAACGCCGAAGGCGCGCGTACCACGCCTTCCATCGTTGCCTATACCGAAGACGGTGAGGTGCTGGTGGGTCAGAGTGCCAAGCGTCAGGCGGTAACCAACCCCCACAACACCCTGTACGCGGTCAAGCGCCTGATCGGTCGCCGTTTTGAAGACGATGTCGTACAAAAAGACATCAAGATGGTGCCTTACAAAATCGTCAAGGCCGACAACGGTGACGCCTGGGTTGAAGCCCGCGGCGAGAAAATGGCACCGCCTCAGGTGTCTGCCGATGTTCTGAAAAAGATGAAGAAAACCGCCGAAGATTACCTCGGCGAAGAAGTGACCGAAGCGGTCATCACCGTGCCGGCTTACTTCAACGATTCCCAGCGCCAAGCCACCAAAGACGCGGGTCGCATTGCCGGTCTGGATGTAAAACGCATCATTAACGAGCCGACCGCTGCGGCGCTGGCCTACGGTATGGACAACCTGGAAGGCGATCGCACTATCGCGGTTTACGACCTGGGTGGCGGTACCTTCGATATTTCCATCATCGAAATTGCCGAAGTCGATGGCGAGCACCAGTTTGAAGTACTGGCCACCAACGGTGACACCTTCCTCGGTGGTGAGGACTTCGATCTGCGTCTGATCGATTATCTGGCGAGCGAGTTCAAGAAAGACAACAGCATTGACCTGAAGGGCGATCCGCTGGCGATGCAGCGTCTGAAAGAAGCTGCCGAGAAAGCGAAAATCGAGCTGTCTTCCAGCCAGCAGACAGAAGTGAACCTGCCTTACATCACGGCAGACGCTTCCGGCCCGAAACACCTGGTGGTCAAACTGACCCGTGCCAAGCTGGAATCGCTGGTTGAAGAACTGGTTGATCGTTCGCTGGAGCCGATGAAAGTGGCCCTGAAAGACGCCGGTCTGTCGGCTTCTGAAATCGGCGACGTGATTCTGGTCGGTGGCCAGACCCGCATGCCGCTGGTGCAGAAGAAAGTGGCTGAGTTCTTTGGCAAGGACGCCCGCAAGGATGTGAACCCCGATGAAGCGGTTGCCATGGGTGCGGCCATTCAGGGCGCCGTTCTGGCGGGTGATGTTAAAGACGTGCTGCTGCTGGACGTTACCCCGCTGACCCTGGGTATTGAAACGATGGGCGGCGTTGCAACTCCGCTGATCGAAAAGAACACGACGATTCCGACCAAGAAATCGCAGATCTTCTCAACGGCGGAAGACAACCAGACAGCGGTAACCATTCACGTGGTGCAGGGCGAGCGCAAACAGGCAGCTCAGAACAAATCGCTTGGCCGGTTTGATCTGACCGACATTCCGCCTGCACAGCGCGGCATGCCGCAGATCGAGGTCACCTTTGACATCGATGCCAACGGTATCCTGCATGTGTCGGCCAAAGACAAGGCGACCGGCAAGGAGCAGTCTATCGTCATCAAGGCCTCGGGTGGTCTGAGCGATGAAGACATCGACAAGATGGTTCAGGAAGCCGAAGCCCACGCGGACGAAGACAAGAAGTTCGAAGAGCTGGTCACCGCTCGCAATATGGCCGAAGGTCTGGCCCATGCGACGCGCAAAACGCTGGAAGAGGCGGGCGACAAGGCTTCTGAGGAAGAAAAATCGGCCATCGAAGCGGCTCTGGCTGAGGTTGATGAAGCGGTTAAAGGCGATGACAAGGACGCTATCGACGCCGCTGCCCAGAAACTGGGTGAGGCCTCTAACTCGCTGGCACAGAAGATGTATGCCGAGCAGGCCGCTCAGGCCGAAGGTGGTGAGCAAGCGGCTGACGGCGACAGCTCCAGTGCCGACGACGTTGTCGATGCGGAGTTTGAAGAAGTTAAGGACGACGACAAAAAGTAGTGCGTCGGACGTCAGATGCTCGACGTCTGACGCGGGACGAGAGACGCCGGGCCTTTGTGTCCGGCGTTTTGGCTTAAGCTGGTGGTACGGAAAACAACATGTCAAAACGCGATTATTACGAAGTATTGGGTGTCGAAAAGGGCGCTTCTGATCAGGAAATAAAGAAGGCCTACCGGCGTCTG
>JBFHCW010000032.1:0-15187 GCA_041585035.1 Litorivivens sp. | reverse complement strand
TTCCTTTAAATTGGAACCGTTGGCATCTCGATAAATACCCTTGGTGAGAATGGCTCCGCTGTTCTGGAATTTACAGTTATAAGGGGAGCCACGCTCGTCGATGCGGCTGAGAAAACCAAACAGGTCCACTTCCAGAGTCTCAGTGGCGTACCACAGCATCCGACCGGACATGGCCATTCGATCCTGATCAAACAGCGCATTGCCAGCATTAACGTTATCGATTGAGCCATCGCTGCGTTTTGCATTAACGGCGAGTCTCACTGCGAGGTCATCGGTCAACGGCAGGTTGGAGCTGAGCTTGGCATCCTTGCGACCATAACTCCCTACCGTCACCTTGGCCGCCATTTCAAACTCGTCCGAGTGAGGCTTCTTGGAATCGACAAGGATGGCGCCACCGATATTGTTCTTGCCAAACAGGGTTCCCTGCGGACCGCGCAGCACCTGAATATTCTCTACATCAACGGCGTCCAGTAACTGAGCATCTGAACGCGGCACGTAGACCCCGTTCAGATACATCCCCACACCGGGGTCGAGCACCGGGTTGCCACTGCGCTGCCCAATACCGCGTATGAAGATCGCCGGGGCTTTGTAATTGGTCTGGGAAAACTGCAGGCTGGGAGCCAGGGTTTCCACATCTTCTATGTCGCTGATCCCAAGGCGGTCCAGGGTATCCGCCCCCACCGCAGACACCGCAATTGGCGTGTCCTGCAGATTTTCAGCGCGCCGGCGGGCGGTTACCACAATTTCCTCCAGCATTCCCCGCCCTTCCGACTGGGCTGCCACCGGGGCACTCAGGGAGCCAAGACCGGTCAGGGCTGGCACGATAGACAGCAGGGGTAAAAAGCCCCGAAGACGCGTTGTTTGTGGCATAAAATTCTCGTTATTTGTTAACTATGCACACATTATCCCGAAAACTGCCGATCAAACCAAACTTTGGGTCTGGCTGGCCCGCGCTGACGGATCCGAAACAGCCCTTGCGGAAGCGGCTGCAGGGTCAATTGGCCCAAATGTACGGGAACAGGGCAGTTTTGGTCATAGTAACCACTGCCCCCACATGGTTAAATTTCGATCGATTTTAGAGCAATTTCCAACCACCACCTTACTGATTTGCCGCATGATTGAAGACAACCTGCTCCCCGCCGCCGAACTCTTTTCTCTTGAGTCCCCTCAGGTCGTTCCATTGACCACCGGGCGTGACCTGCGCCTTGCGCTCAAGCGTTACCGGATCCCGGCCTCCGTATTAGCCATGATTGCCAACCTGTCGGACAGAGAGCTTGAGCAGGCTTTCGGTCAACGTCGGCTATCGGGTACAGCGCTTGTCTGGTACCAGTGCATGCGCCGCTACGAGCATTGGTTGACCGAAACCATACAGGAGGATATTCGGCAGTATGGTGAATCCGTGTTGCCGCGATTCCTGTCTGATCGCCATATGGCCATGTATTCCCCGGAAACCTGGGCAATACTGCCCTCTGCACGCATAGCCAGCGGCATCGCTAGCTGGGTCAGCGAGCATATCGACGGTGCCGATAATTGCAGAGTGAAGATTTACGACTTCAATCAGCCGCGCTACGACCGCTGGCTTGACGAGCATGCATTGCGCCACGACTCGGATGTACTCGATTTCTGGTTTGCCAAGCAATATTACTGAAGACTATTTCGCCATCTGATAAGGCAGCGATCACAGTTGCCTCCGGCAAAGAAAATGTGACTTTTCACGGGGTTTTAAGTACTTCTACGTAAGTTAATCTGAGCCGCCTTCTGCTTCAATAGCTGCTTCCACAGACGTCCACTGGAGGCTGGTTTTCGTGAGTGCTGTAGAGCGCAAGAAGTTCAATGTTCTTATCGCTGATGACAATCAAAGTGACGTCTTCATTATCACTCGTGGACTGGCCGAATTTGGCGTCGAGTGTAACGTCTTCGATGTTCAGGATGGCGAAAGCCTGCTTAACGCTCTGGGCATCGATCCTGCGTCTGGACGACCGGTCGCACCCAAGCCCTTCACCCCCCACCCAGACCTGATCCTCATTGACCTCTTCATGCCGAAACTCTACGGCCTCCAAGCCTTGAAGATGATCAAACGGGACCGACGCTATCAACAGACTCCGTGCCTTCTGATGTCACACAATCTGTCTGACCACGACCGGCGACAGGCAGGTATAATCGGTGCTTACGGCATACTTTACAAAACTGACAACCCGAGTGACTTTCGCGAGGCCATTCGTGACCTTGAATCGGTTCTCAATGGCGATTCGGCGCCCAAACTGACTGAGCCCGGCGACTCCCGCATTCTGCGTTAAGCTAGTCAGGTCAAATCAGGCGTTTTACACAGAGACAGAAACGCTGAGCTGGGTCACGAAACTACCCAAAGCTTAACTTTCCCTGTTCTGACCACTCCCCTCCCCGTATTCAAGCCCGGCTGAAAACAGCCTGCTTGTGAGGCCTGTGATTTTCCGCTAACGTTCAGCGACACTGAGTACTGAAGTTGCCATGAACAACGCACCCCCGCAAGAGCCCAATGACACCCGCGGTAGAATACTGAGGGCTGCTCGCAAGCATTTTGCCCGCAACGGCTATGCCGGTACCCGGCTGGACGATATCGCGGTTGATGTCGGCATCCGGCGACCGTCCCTGTTTCATCACTTCAAAGACAAATCAACGCTCTACCAGGCGGTATGGCAACAGGCCATGGAAGAGCAGGATCGACAACTAACGCCCTATTTCGAACAGCCCGGCACTCATCCTCTGGAGCTGCTCCACCTCGCCACAGACGCATGGGTAGACTATGCCTTTGCCAACCCTGATTTTGTCTACCTTTCCCTGTACGCCGTCGCTGCAGGGCAAAGCGAAGAGATTCCGCCAGAAACGGCAATTCAGACCATTGATCGCTGGCAGAAACTGATTGATCGAGGCATAAAAGAAGGCGTCTTTAATCCGGTGCCACTGGTGGACTGCATGTCACTGATTGCCGGCATGACCAGCTTTTACCTCACCACACCCAATAACAAGGTGCCGCAACTGGTGGGCTCTTATACCGGAGATAGAGTACTGTTCGCCAACCGGCTGAAGCTCCTGTTATCCACCCTGCTGGTGAAACCCCAGGGCGACAACGTTCTGCCCTTCAGGCGCTAACGAACCCGTTGTTTACCGGATTTTCGATTGCGCATCGCCGCGTCCAGCGCCGCCCCCGCCCAGCTCAAGGCCACGTCAGGCTCTTCCAGACATTCCGCCGGCGCTTCCGCATAGGATAGGGCAATCGTTTTACCCTGCCGCAGATAGGTAAACCGCGGCAGGCCCGCGGCCGCATACTGCGGCCAATTCAGCTCGTCGACTTTCAGATACAACACATCATCAGCCACCAGGCCAAACATCACCCCATCGATAAAAAGGCCGTAGCCACCAAACATTCGACGCGGCCTAACGGAGCCGAGTGGTGACAGGACATCACAGATCAAACCCAGCATTTCGGACAATGAGTGCATCCTCTTTAGTGGTCTACCCCAGCTTTGCCGTAAATCCAGCCTGACTCACCCTGTTTTTTCAAGACTGTAGTGACAAACCAATATCTGGCACCATCCCAGCACATTGAGCATCGGCAGCTTGGAGTAAGCTGCGTGGATGAGCTGCTCACCATAACAAGGAGATCGTATGAGTAACATTGTGGCCGCAGACTTTGATATACCCGCAGATTACCGCCATTGGGCCGGTGATAAGGCTGAAGACAATATCGGGCCTTTTTTTTGCCGGAGCATGGCGCCGAACTCAGACACCGCCCTTCGACTGAACGAGAAGCATTGCAACCTGTTCGGCATCACCCACGGCGGCGTGCTCATGGCCTTTGCCGACTACACCCTCTGCCTGGCTGCCCTGGAAAACGAGCAACAGGGCTGCCTCACCGTTACCTGCGACAACCAGTTTATTGGCTCTGCGAAGGCCGGAGAGCTTCTGGTAGGGCGCGGCGAGCTGATCCGACGCACCCGCAAACTGGCCTTTGTCCGCGCCACCTTGCAGGTGGATGACCGCATTGTCCTCTCCTCCACAGCCACCCTGAAAATGCTGGAGCAGCAGCCCTGAGGTACACCCTACTATCGCGACGATTCCGATCAGGAAGATGGCACCGGTGGTGTGGACAATGCTTTTGTGATGGGTAAACCGATCAACGAGATTGACGGGCAGCAGTGGCAGTTCATGGTGCCGACGGAACAACCAAAAAATGTCGGCACAGCCCACGCGAACGTGGTTCGAGCACCACTTCAGGTGATCGCAACGCCGCTATCAATCGATAAATAGAGTATTTCGTTGAGCATCGCTAGTAGCACGCAGCAATGGCCAGCTCGACAGTAACGACTGGCCTTAATTCACTGGGCAATCGACGACGCAGGCTCTGCGTTCTTGCACAAAATCAGTATGCCGGGCTAGTACACCACTGCTACGACGAAACCGAGCGCATCGCGAATATTGAATTGCGCTGGGCTACTCGGCAATGACTGTAAAACGCAGCTGGTCAGAATAATTACCGGAAGCCGTTGCATTTAGCACTTGATCGGTGACACGAACACGTAAATTAGGGCGCAGCGACCCCTCTGCAGCGCATTTATGCTCTTGTGTAGCCGTGAGGTTGGTAAGAGTTTCGTTATTATGCAGCGGCCGATAACCACTGCCGTCGTTCCAGTAGACTTCGTAAACCGCTGTTTGGCCACCCGAATTAACCATACGGAACTGCTCCGCGGCTGCATTTTCCGAGGTTCCAGTCAGGGAGTAGCCCCCCGTAGAAGACCAGACACAAAGCGATTGCTCATCCTGCAGCCCCCCGCTACCGGACCATTCACCCAAGTCGATATTCCGTAGCTCAGTTATCTGCACAAGCTTTGGCACCGTCATACTAATACGTGCGCTGGCGCTATCATCGGCCCAAGCCGGCGATATCAGCAGGATGTATACAACGAGCAAAGTAGCAACTCGAGCTTTCAATGAGCGCTCCTCAATTACGCAACCTCTACTAAACAATAGACCAGAAAACGGCTCCTAGTATTAATTCTTGATAACTTTTGGGGGCAAAACCTTCCGCAGATATACCTACACCTGCCGCCCCACCCGCCTGAACAGACCGCCCAGTGTTTCACAACTGTCGGCGAATGCTGGCGCCTATTGGTATCGAAAAGGCGCAACAAAGCCCACTTTCCGTCTATCTCTGCATACGGGTACAATAGGACTTCGGGTGTTAAGTGACAGATTTTAGAGAATAATAATGACGTTAATTATAAGAATCCTATTGGGGCTACTCCTTGCCAGCTCCGCCCACGCGGCTATGGTGGTAGATCGCATATTCATCAATTTCTCTGCCGACGGCCCGCCCCGCCAGGATGTTTCTATAATCAACCCCGACGAGGATCCACTGTATGTGCAGGTGGAAGTGCTGGAAGTCAGACACCCGGGCACTGAGCACGAGCAGAGAGAAGTGATTCGCGACCCCGAAAGTATTGGTTTTATAGCTACCCCCAACCGCCTGACAGTCCCTCCAGGAGGGCGCCGCACCGTCCGGCTGGTAAATCTTGATGGCCACGGTGACAAAGAGCGCGTCTATCGAGTCAATCTCAACCCTGTCGCAGCGCCGTTTGAAGCAGATTCAACGGTTATTCGCGTACTGGTTGGCTACCAGCTACTTGTGTTTGTCGAGCCGCGCCAGACGCTAGTCGACATGAAGGGGTATCGCGATGGCAAAACACTGCATTTGCATAATACCGGTAACGTCAATATTCGCTTATACAACGGCAAGCAATGTCCCGCCGGAGCCAGTGAGTCACAAAATGACTGCGTGGAAGTTCAAGGTCGCAGACTTTATCCGGGGAACCAGGTGGAAATAGCCCTACCACTGGATGAGCCCGTGACCTTCCAGAGAGAAACCGCTAAGCAAATCGACAGTCGACGCTTCGAATAAGTCCATCGTGAGCCTCGTATCCTTACAGAGACAGCTTCAACTGTTAGCGCTTTCTGTGGCTTCAATGTCATTGCTGCTGACCGTTGGTGCCGGCGAGCTGTGGGGAGATACTGCCTCAAAAGAGCCTTCTGGCCCGGCACAATACGCCAATTCACCCGAAAAAGCGGAAAAGACGGATAACCCATCTTCGAAGCAAATACGGACGCTTGGGCCTCCTCCGGGATTTGAAGAAGCAGACGCACCTCAAACCACTTTGGTGGATGTGTACTATGGGGGGCGCTTCCTGATCAGTGCGCTCGCCGAATTCACCCCCGACACTATCCGTTTTCTTCAACCTGGGGAGATTGCTCATCAAATCCCCGATCTTTTGGTTCCAGATTCCTTTTCGGATGCGCTGTCTGCCAAGCTCGATACTCACGCTGGGCTTGTATGCTTAAAGGACGGACAACCTCTCTGCGGGCGATTAGAAGTCGACGGTGCCGGCGTGATTTTTGATGAGAGACGGTTCCGCGCGGATCTATTTATTCAACGTGAGTGGCTGAAAGCCCCTGATCCGATAGAGCGTCGATATCTACCTCCTCCCGACCACGAAAATTTAACTCTGGTACAGAACCTGCAGAGTCTTTACACCAATAGCTCACTCGGCACGGAGCGCTATAGTCTGTTCGGCAATACTCGCCTGGCATCGGGCAACCAATTCGGGTTTGCCAATTGGGTGAGTACCGACGAAACCAGTATTAGTGTTGATGAAATCGGCTACCGCCGCGACTTTCGCGATCATCAACTCACACTCGGTTTATTCGAAACCAGTACCGGCATGCTGCGCGCCCTGCCACGACAGCCAATGCTGGGGGTTTCTATAGGCCGCTCCCTGAAAATGCGGAAGGATCTTGACTCGGCTATAGCTTCGCCTATCGAAGTTTTTTTGCCATCGCGCAGCCGTGTGGATATTTTGCGGGACGGCCGCCTTATCAGTTCCGCTTTTTATGATGTGGGTATACAGCTGATCAATACAGACCGGTTGCCCGCTGGCAGTTATCTGGTGGAGATTGTGATTACCGACAGCAGCGGTGACACTCGCTCCGAGGAACAGCTCTTTGTTAAATCTTCCCTCTTGGCGCCACCGGGAGACTCGCTCTGGTTTGTTGAGCTTGGCGATATCAGAAAACGCTCCGGGCTTGATGACAGCTTCCCGCAACATCAGGGGACACCTCTTATACGCTCAGGTTACCGCTGGCGGCATAATCATTCCGGGCGACTGGGGTTTGGCGTGGCCGGGGCTTCAATCGGCGACGAACATCTCGGTGAGCTGAGTGTTAACGCGCTGTTTGCCAGCCTGCAGGCGGGCGGGGAAATTTTCGCCACCAGCCAACAGGGTTGGGGCTACAGCGCCAGAGCCGCGGGCCGCTGGGGCAACAACAACCTGAGCGTTAGCGTGCAGCGTGTTCGGGAAGACGATTTCACGGGCGACACCGAGGATTTCCGCTTACTCCCCACCACACAGCGTTTGTACAACGCGCGCCTCAGTCGGCCACTGTGGGGAGGTCAATTCGGGCTTAACTTTTCCTTTAGCGAGCGAGTTGACGGAACACGGGTACGACGCAGAAGCCTGCAATACACACACAACCTGTCTTTCTCCTCTCGCAGTAACCTGCAATGGCGCTGGGAAATCGGGGATGAAAACGGCGATTTCCAAGGACAACTTACGTTGCAATGGCGAAATAGACGTGGCAATTGGCGCGATAGCGCCAAACTGGCCTACAAAGAGAGCGAGACAGGCAATCGCAAAGACGGCCTGACCGCAGGCATAGCCAGCCGCTGGCACGACCGGAATAGCCCACTGGGAGACGTCGAAATCGGGGCTCGACTGGAATCTGAAGACGACGACCATATAACCGCCGGATTTGACGGCGACCAGCGCAGCGCCTATGGTCGCTTGAGAGGCGGATTCACCGCTATGGACGAACACGGACAAGACATCAACTACAGTTCATTGATTGGTTTCGATACCAGTGTCTTGATCGGTGAGGAAGGAGGGCCCGTTATCGGCGGCCCTAGCCCCGCGGAAGGCGGCGTAATAATCGATCTGCGTGACACACCTGAAGGCCGTTTCGACGTAATGATCAATGGCTCACGCCATACCCAAGCGGCCGGCGGGAAACGCATTGCCCTCACTCTGCCTCCCTATGAAGAATACCGGCTTTCGCTTATCGACCGAGGCACTGAACTCATCAGCATAGACGCGACCCACCACGAGTTCCCAATCTATCCCGGACACACCGTAACTCGACGTTGGTCGTTAACCGCCATTAATGTGCTGGTCGCACGCGTTTTTGTACAGTCGACCAACTGCGACAATACCGGGAACGACTGCCAATCCGAATGGCAGCCGCTAAGTAACGCCCGGATTGATGGCGTCGAGGGATATGCGGTAACAGACGAGATGGGCTTTCTTCAAGCAGAGGTCGACAGTAACACACGCACTTTGCAGGCCATGATCGATGGAGATATCTGTTACATCGACCTGCGCCCTATCCGCTCGGAGCACAACGTCATGCGAGCCTCGAAACTGCACTGCAACAAGCCGGATTAATGCCAACGCAGGAAAAGCAGGGTATTATTCCATTTCCACTATAACGGTTAACACCCCACTGTAGTCGCCAGCACGAACCAAAAGCGCATCCTCTGCCGCCACCTTTACTTCAAGGCTGGCGTTAGTATTCCCTCCGCACAAGGTATCCCCGCCGAAGCGTGAAGCGGCTTGCCCCCCGAGAGGAATATCCGCCGCTACCGGCGTTTCATTCCAGAGAGCGCTGTAGGTAAGGGAATCAGAATTGCTTTGCAGCTGAAAAGAGCTTCCCGGTCCATCACCGCGCAGCGTCACCCGATAATTTTGCCCACTCGCGCGGAACACACAAACTTGATCGGTAGCAATGACATCGCTTTGTCCGTCAAAACTACCGAGAAATAGATCGTTCATTCCAGAAATGCGAATGCGGTCCGGCACCTCAACTTCAACCTGAATATCAAGGGTAATACTCGTTGGCGCGTTTGCATCTGCCGGATCCTGACTTAACGTAACCTGGAAATTCCGCTGGTAAACTCCAGGAAATGCCACATCAAGATCGGCCTCGTTGATAGCTACCAGAAAACGCGCATTGTCGCAGGGTGGGTTGCCCTCAAGCTCGAGATTGGTTGTCGTAGCCGGCTGCAGGGTGTATGAGCGGTTATTAGCGATATCCACCCATATCAACGATACGGGAAGAGAATGGTTATCGAGGTTTAATGCAACTGGCCCGGGGGTTTCCAGAGTTACCCCGTAAGGCCGCTCCAGTGCCGTGTTGCCGCCGGGCGGCCCGCCGCCTTGACCTCCGCCTTGACCTCCGCCTTGACCTCCGCCTTGACCTCCGCCACCTGTGGCAACCTTCACCGAGTCGACACAAAAGTCCTGCTGGAGTTGCAAAGCGCCGGCGTCCCACACCTCAAACAGCATTGCAGTTTGAGGTGTGGCGCTGATTTCGGCATGGCTACTCGGTGCATGAAACACCCCGACCATGACTACTGCGAATACCGCAGATACCGCTTTATACAAGCACGCAGAAAAGCGAACAGAGCCTAGCAGCGCTATCCGAATCATTTGATATATCTTTGCCACACGGACATGCGTGCACATTTTGGATAAGGCTTGGCTTACCCCAAAGGACTGACAGTACACAGTACAGCCCACCCTCAACGAGGGTAGGCTTTTTTGTCGCAATGACCAGCCATTGGCGAAGAAGTTGTCGCCCCTAGGATAAGGGCTGCCCCTTATTGCGGTTTAACCGTCAGCGTCAGAGTACTGACGTAAGCACCGTTACCAGCATCCGCAAGTGCCGTATCGGCTACGGTTATCTTCAGGTTTTGGGGGTTGCCATCGCATGTATTCCCTACATGAGTTTGGTCAAGAGCCTGATTAGGAACCGCTGTATTATAGTCTGCAGGCGTTGATTTCCATTCAACCGAGAAAGGCACCGCAAGGTTGCCAGAACCATCATCAGCGACTAATTCATAAGCTCCCGTACCGGAAGTAATGGTTATATCGTATTGAAATGATCCGTTACCACCCACGCAAGCATCAATCAACTTCTCGTACGATGCCGGAGTATTGATCGCAGTCATAACATCATCTTCACTGATTGTTACATCGGTCAATCCAGTGATTCGAATTAGCTGGGGAACGTTCATTGAAATCCCGACCGATCCCTCAGAGCCTCCGTCAGACGCCCTTTTGGCGTCGCCATTTTGAGCAGCCATGACAGCCGGAGACATTAAGATGAGAAAAGCAGGAACAACAGCAAAGGGCAACGCCCCCTTGCGAGAGGTGTAGTTAAAGGACATAGCGCTAACACTCCAATTTGGCTTATAAAATTATCTTATTGAGCACGGCCGCACAGATAGCATGCCTATCGGCAACTATTTAATTAGCCAGCAAATTGGGTAGATTAACGCCCTCCTTCATGATGACTCCTTACCCAAGAGTCATCCCCTTCCCCAGCAAATTCGTAATAACCCGGATGAATATAGGTGTAACTACATACTGAAGACCCGGCGACTATAATCTGAGTTAACTTATTTGTCAACTATTTCACACTTTCACCCATTCATGCCTTAGCAAGCTCAGAACAACAAGCAGCTGAATTGTTTATGTGCTGGGGCGATACCTTAGGAGTTCCGAAACTGTATCAGCCAAACGTATAAGTCCAAGCGGCTGGCCGCAGCTCTGAGCTCGCACCAAAAACTTGCTGCGTGTAATTGCATTTATAGATGCCGAGGGAGGCGCCAAAGGGGGAGGTGCGGCGAGCGGATGCAAAACCACCCCCCGAATGCGAGCCGCTAAAGCGGCTCGATAAAGCTCTCCAAATCCTGCTTCTGCAACCTTTCGTCCAGAAAATCAGCCAGCTCCTGGCTGCGCCCCGCTACGGTGTACCAGTCCCGAAAACGGGCGGCATCGTCGGTGCGGTAGCGTTTGAAGTCACTGCGATCGGGAATTTTCTGGTTTGGCAGGGTCGCGATCCATTCGTCGCTGGGGTGAATCACCAGCGTATTATCCGCGAAGCGAAAAGGACGAGCCGGTATAAACTTGTCCAGCCAGCCCGGCAAAAGCGTTTTGGAAAAATGCGGCATCAGCACCAAGCCATCCGGGCCGAGTGGCAGGTCCATGTGGTAGTCAATCATGCCGCCGTCGCGGTAGCGGCCCGGCAGATCGGGCATCTCAATGGCCTCCAACACAAAGGGAATGGAGCCGCTGGCCAGCAGCGCCTGCTGCAGGTTGGTCTCCATCAGAGGCAGTATTTTGGTGCCGAAGCCCGGAAAGGCTGCCTCCGGCAAGCCCCCTGCTCGCTGGTCGGCAAACACATGGCGCTCCAGCAGGGCCGCCAGCCAGTCGCGCTTGCAGGCATTCAACAAGGTGGCTGCGCCGAAGCCCAACCCCATGAGGAGTTTTGCATCCAGGCCGGTCCAGCCCCGACACAATACGGTCACCACATGCAGCCTCGCCCAGGGGTGGTTGAGAATCTCGGAAGCACCGGTATCGCCCAGCAGCTCGTCTAATAGACGGGTGGCTGTCTCTGTCACTTCGCGCAGGGAAGGCTTGCCGCCGTAGCACTGCTCAACATACAAGCGCTCAAGACGGCTTACAGCAGCAATAGGGTCGGCCGTTGAGACGGCTGCAAAACGCCAGCTACCGATGGATGAGCCTACCAGCGGCAGGGGCTTTGTTCTGGGTCGCAGCCACTCGCCAAACAGGAATTTGTCCATGGCGGCCAGCACCAGCCACTTGGGGCCACCGGCGGCGCCCGCTATAGCGGCTATCCCGTCTGGCTGTAACCCATCGCGCTCAATAATTCGGCGCGCCGCAGGCCCCGCCCTGAATCGAAGTGGTGCCGCCATCTCAACCTCCCTATACGATCGTTAATTTCCGCCTTAGCGCTGGCGATTATACTCAATCGTCAGGAGGACGCCGCCCTATGACAAGCTTACAAATAGATACCCCCGACACCGGGATTGCCCTGATTACCCTGAACCGCCCGGAGTCGCTGAATGCTCTAAACGAAGCGTTAATCAGCGACCTTCGCCAGGCGCTGGCTACCCTCAACAATGACAGGAGCAACCGGGTCATCATCATAACCGGCGCCGGCAAAGGCTTTTGCGCCGGCGCAGACCTGGGAAATACCGGCGCTGCCCCCGGCTCCATTCCCGGCACTGAAGGCATGGGCCAGCTGGGCTACGTTTACAAGTTTCAGGAATATCTGGCCGAGCTCATGCTCGCCATCAACGAGTGCGACAAACCGGTCATTGCGGCCGTTAATGGGGTTGCAGTGGGCGGCGGGCTGGCGATTGCTCTGGCCTGCGACCTGCGCATAGCCTCCAGCAAAGCCCGCTTTGGCTCGGTGTTTATCAAAACCGGACTGTCCTCCTGCGATGTGGGCACCAGCTACTTTCTGCCCCGCATCATCGGCCTGTCAGACGCCAGCGACCTGATGCTGACCGGCAGAATTATCGATGCTAATGAGGCACGCGAGCTTCGCCTCACCTCACAGACCGTTGAGCCTGAAAAGCTGATCGAAGTCTGTCTGGACAAGGCGCGCATGATCCGTGACAACGCCGAATACGGGGTGTGGATGACCAAAAAAGGACTGCGTAGCAACGTTAACGCCAGCAGCCTGCGCGAAGCCATGGAAATTGAAAACAGAACACAGGTGCTGGGCTATTTCACCGGCTGCATGGAAGAAGCCATGGCGGCCTTTAACGAAAAACGGCCACCGAAGTGGCCGTCTCTGTAGAGCGGGCAATTTACTGCTCGAGTATTTTGCGCTCGGTATCCAGATTGCGATTCACCGCATCGTATTCGGTGAATTTATTCGGGTAGCGGGCGCGCAGCTTTTCGATATTGACCTTCATGGCGTGTTCAAAGCTCGCCTTGTCGCCTACATCCACTTTCAGCTCATCCATCAGAATGGCGATGTACCAGAACACGTCGCCAATCTCTTCGACCAAATTGACTTTGTCCAGCGGCGTGCCGTAGAAGATGTGGCGCTTGACCGCATCCGTCAATTCGCCGGTTTCCGTTTGCAGGCCCATCAGGGCGTGCAGGATACGCAGATTAACCCGCGACATCTGCTCTTCACTGGGCTGTGATTCGGTCTGCAATGCCTGCTGTATATAGTCTTCGCCTTTCATCCGCTTCTCCTGAACTATGAACTAACTGGTAGTGGTTTGCGCACACGCGCAAAAAAAGTGTAAAGCACCGGCACCGCAAAAAGGGTAAACAGGGTGCCGATCGACATGCCTGCGGTAATGACCAGACCAATGCTGAAACGGCTCTGAGCCCCGGCGCCAGATGCCATCAACAGGGGCAGCACGCCGAAAACCATCGCCGCCGTGGTCATCAGAATCGGCCGCAGCCGCACCGCCGCAGCCTGCTTGGCCGCCTCGCGAATACTCAGACCGTCTGACGCCTGCAGGTTATTGGCAAAGTCCACAATCAGTATGCCGTGCTTGCTGATCAGACCTATCAGGGTAATCAAGCCAATCTGAGAGTAAATATTCATGGTCGACAGGCCCAGCGCCAAAGGTATCAGGGCACCACAGATCGACATCGGCACACTGATCAAAACAATAATCGGGTCGCGGAAGCTCTCGAACTGTGCGGCGAGCACCAGATAGATCAACAGTACCGAGAAGCCGAAGGTCGCCAGCAGCACATTACCCTCTTCCAGAAACTGGCGCGACTGGCCCATATAATCGTGGCCAAAGCCATCGGGCAAGGTTTTCTCGGAAAGCTTATCCAGATACTCAATGGCCTGCCCCATGCTGACACCGGGAGCCAGCATGGCGCCAATGTAGGTGGCATTGAGCTGCTGGAACTGGCTCAATTTATTTGGCGAGGAACGCAGTTCAGTGGACACGAACGTCGACAGCGGCACCATTTCACCGGTTACCGCGGGCACGTGGTAGTTGGCCAATGCCTCCGGGTTCAAGCGGAAACGGGAATCGGCCTGAGCAATGACCTTGTAGCTGCGGTTATCCACGCTGAATCGGCCGCTGTTGGCCTCACCCAGATAGGTCGCCAGCGTTTTGCCGATCGCTTCCATCGTAACGCCCATCTCACCGGCAAGCGAGCGATCAATAGACACCACCAGTTCGGGCTTATTGAACTTAAGATCCTGACTGACGTAGGTAAACAAGCCGCTGGTCGAGGCCTCTTCAGTGATCCGCTGGGCCACCTGAAACAGCAGTTCGTCCGACAGTGTGGAGGTCAGCACATACTGCACCGGCAACCCGCCGGCAGCCCCCGGTAACGGCGGGAAATTATAGGTATACAGCTGCAGGCCCGTTACCTTGTTCAGCTCAGAGAGCAGCGAGTCCTGTATCTCCTTGGCGCTGCGCTCTCGATCTTCCCAGTCCGAGAGCAGCACCAGCGAAAACACATTGGAGTCCGACACCCAGAAAAAGCTGCGCTCGCGCTCTGGAATTTCCGCGATCGGTTTCTCGGTCTGGGCGACATATTTTTCCATGTAATCCGAGTTGGCATCGATAGGCCCGGTGCCGGTAACCACTACCACCCCGTCATCTTCAAGCGGGGCCAGCTCCTGGGCAATGGAATCGTAGAGAAAATAGATACAACTCAGAATGATCGCGCAAAAAAGTACCGTCAACCAACGCATCTTGATCGCTTCATCAAGCGCACGCAGATACAACTGGGTCAGACCATCCAGTACCGAGTTCACCCCTTGGGCAAAGCGCCCCTCGGACACCTGCTCGGGCAACATACGCGAACACATCATCGGCGACAGGGTTAAGGCCACCACACCGGAAACAATAACCGCCGCCGCCAGGGTAAAGGCAAATTCGGTAAACAGTGCGCCGGTAAGCCCTTCGAGAAAGCCTACCGGCCCATACACGGCCGCGAGGGTAAAGGTCATGGCAATCACCGGGAAGGCAATTTCCCGTGCGCCTTTCAAGGCCGCCTGATAACGCGTCTCGCCCTCTTCCATATGGCGCTGGATATTTTCCAGCACCACGATGGCGTCATCCACCACCAGACCAATCGCCAACACCATCGCCAGCAGCGTCAGCAGATTCAGCGAGAAGCCCATCATCAGCATCAATACCATCACCCCGATCAGCGACAGGGGTATGGTGACAACCGGTATCAACACCGCGCGGAAGTTGCCGAGGAAGATCAGGATAACCAGTACCACAATCACACTG
>JBFHCW010000031.1:0-15625 GCA_041585035.1 Litorivivens sp. | reverse complement strand
TGGGCGGTTTTCCGCTTCCGAGAAAAACCACCAGCAAGGTCGTCGACAGAATAAAGGTACACATCACGCCGATGGAGGCATAAAAGGCCATTTCGCTCAGCGCCTTCATCTCGGATACCGACATCACCAGAAAACCCAGTGCCGTGGTGATTGCCGCCATCAAACAGGCACCGCCCACCTTACCGATGGCGCCCTGCACAGCGGTGGGCCGGTCATCGCCCGCTGCGAGACGGCGCTGGTATTCCAGAATAATGTGAACCGATTGGGCCACCCCGACCCCGGAAATCAGGGTGGGCACAATGCCGAAGAACATCCCCAGTACCCAGCCAAACAGGCCCATAAAGCCTGCCACCAACACCACACTGAGGATGACGACCGCCAGCGGGCCGATCATGCCCACCAGACTGGCACGGAACAAAAACAGGGAGAACAGTGCCAACAGCAGAAAGGTCAGCGGAATGCCGATGGCCGAATCTTCCATAAAGACGATGTTGTAGGCGGAGTTCATCGGCACATCGCCGGTGATAAAGAACTCAATATCACCATAGGCCGGGTCACTCAGGATCTCGCGAATGGCAATATCACTCACCTGAGGGTAGAGATTATCCAGCGCGGCGCCCCTTTCCGGATCAAGCATTATCTCGGACATCGGATCAACGCTGCTCTTCTCCATCTCGATCACGATGGCCCCGTACCGGGCAGTTTTATCCACGAGATAATCGACATAGAGCGGCCGGCTCATTACCAGATCGCGCAACTCAAGCAGAGCTTCTTGGTTTTCTGGAATCCGGCGTATCAACTTGCCCACGTGAATGGTGTCGTCGTCGGCCCGGATAAATTCGGTGTTACTCAGACTGGTGACTTCCCGAACGAAGGGTACGCCGGTTTCAAGCCGCTCGGTGATTTCGTGAATCTTTTTCACGGCTTCCAGATCAAACGGTCCGTACGGCGAATCCGGCACCCGGTAGAGAATGTAGCCCACCTCGTCGGAGAGAAATTCGTCGAGGTAATCCATGTAGGCAATATAGCTTTCGTCGCTGCGGTCAAAGTAAGCATCGAGGCTGTTGTCACTGACGACCTTGGTGGCGAAGTACATGCCACCGCCCAGAAGCACAAGGCAGAACAGCGCTACCAGCCAGCGGAAGCGGATGGACCAGGCGGCAAGGTATTCAAAGGCCTGGTCGATATGGTCGACGAGTTTTTTTTCCACGGACTTGCCCTTTTGTGTTTTTATTTTGGGTGCCTCCTCTCCCTCAGGGAGAACGTCAGGGCGAGTGGCTTAAGATACCAAGAAACTGGAATCTACCGCGCCAAACTCCGCCTCGCTTCCTGCAGATAGGCCTCTACCATCTGGCCCACCTGTTCTACCGGAGCAGTTTTCATCCCGCCAGTGGCCCCTTGCTTTAAACGGGCATAAACGCCCTCAACTATACAGGCCATTTTCCACCAACCAAATGCTGTGTAGTAATTCAGGTCATCCAGCTGATATCCGGACTTCTCTTCGTACAGGCGCGCTACATAGGCGCGATCGGGAAACACGCGATTCTGCGTCGGCGGGCTCTGCAAGAAGGTGAGCCGCTCACCCGGCTCTGCCCAGTATTGCAGTGACCAGCAAAAATCGACGACCGGATCACCCAGCGTGCACAGCTCCCAGTCGAGAACCGCAATCACCTCACCGCTTCTGTTATCGAGCACACAATTGTCAAAGCGATAATCGCCATGAGCGAGCCCAGGGCAGCGCTCTGATTCGGGAGCCCCCTCAACCAGAGCGGCATGGAGTTGATCCAGAAGAGGCAACTCCCGGGTTCTAACCGCCTCGGCTTGGCGGTGCCAGCGCTTGAGTTGGCGCTGCAGATAGCCCTCTCGCTTGCCGAGACCTCCCAGTCCGGACTGGTCGATATCCAGCGTGTGAAACGCCACCTGCACATCCACCAGTGACTCGGTTGCACGGCGCGCTTGAGTTTCCGTTAAACCCTCGGTACTGGTCTGATCGCGCAGTATCAGGCCATCAACAAACTCCATCACATAAAAGCTAGCACCCGTGACAGAGGCGTCCTCGCAATAGGCCAGTGTCTCTGGCACAGGAATATCGGTGTGACGATTCAGGGCATCCAAAATCCGCCATTCACGACTCATATCATGAGCCGTTGCCACTACGCCTTTGACCGGCGGTCGGCGCAACACAAAGACATTCCCCTTTTTATCCGTCACCCGGAAGGTAAGGTTCGAGCCCCCGGCTGCGATCAACTCAAAGCTATAGGGTGCCTGGCTGCCTGCAAGGTTCGCAGCCAGCCAAGCGGTGACTGAGTCCAGTTCTATGCCTTTTAACTGACTCATTGCGCAGCTGCCTTGGCCTGCTCTATCCAATGTCCAAATTTCTCCTGCGCTTGGGCCCGCTTAGTCGGCGAGTGCTCCGACGGCCAGCCCGAGACCGGCTTCGTATTTTCGAGTACTAGCCGGGCGAGACTCTGCTTGTGTACCTCATCGGCGCCATCGGCCACCCGCAAGGCTCTCGCGCTGCGGTACATGCCTTCCAGGGGCATATCACAGCTGTAGCCAAGCGCGCCGTGGAGCTGAATGGCACGATCGATTACGCCCAGCAGCATACGGGGCGTGGTAAATTTGACGGCGGCGGTCTCCGCCCGGGATTCCTTGCTAAACGCCCCCTTCGTATCCATCGTCCAGGCCGCCTTCATGACCAGCAAACGGACCATTTCAATTTCGGCGTAACTCTCTGCAATCATGTCCTGCACCATCTGCTGGCGGGCCAGCGGTTTGCCTTTGGTATAGCGGGACACGGCACGCTCTTTCATCATCTCAAAGGCGCGCTGACACTGACCGATCATGCGCATGGCATGGTGAATTCGCCCGCCCCCCAGGCGCTTCTGGGCGAGGATGAAGCCTTCGCCCGGCTCGCCAATCATATGGTCCAGGGGTACGCGGCAATTGTTAAAACGCACATGGGTGTGACCGCCGATGCGATCCATCAGTAAATCGTACCCCGCAGCGTGGGGCGTATGCATGGTGGGCACATCGCGGAGCAGCTCCAACCCCGGCGTGCCCTTTTCAACGATGACCATAGCGGCCCGCTTGTGGGGAGCTGCGTCAGGGTCACTCACACACATTACGACCAGAAAATCCGCCACCGAAGCATTGGAGGCAAACCATTTTTCGCCGTTCAAGACCCAGTGCTCACCGTCGCGCTCACAACGGGTGGTGATGCCGGTTGGGTCCGACCCTGCGCTATCCGGCTCGGTCAGACAGAAGGCCGAGCGCACTTCGGCCCGCACCAGAGGATAGAGCCATCGCGCTTTTTGGGTTTCATTTGCCCCCACCGCGATCAGCTCCGCATTGCCGGAATCCGGCCCCTGACAACCGAAGATTTCCGGGGCCAATTCCGAGCGCCCCAGAATCTCGTGCATGAGGGCGAGCCGCTGTTGACCACTGCCCGTCTGGCCAAGCCCCGGCCCGCCGAACTCCTCACTCAAGTGAGCGGCCCACAGGCCCCGGTCTTTCACCGTTTGCTTTAAGGGGGCCCACAGAGCGTCGAGTTCAGCCTGATTCAGGCCATCCAGCAGGAGCTCCAGCGGTATCAGTGTGTTATCGACGAAATCGCGCATCCAGTCCAGCTGCGGCTGGAAATGCGGGTCTGTAGAAAAGTCCCAGGCCATCGCGGCGTACCCTCTGCAATCCAGGCTTCAGTGTGCCGCAATTGCCGGGGGCAATACCTACAAAATGTTAATGATTTCCGATGCCTAGTCGGTCGTGATTGACCAAAATGACACGTTGATTGGGCACATTCCCCTATATCACCCTCGGAATCCTTTGGGTATCATGAAGCCTTCGCTGAGTAGACACATTGCAAGTGAGACTATAAATCCGATGTCTGAGCAAAAACCCCCGATTCTCTGGCCGCAAACGCTGATGTTCGTAATCACCTTTGCGGTCGCCGCTATTGGTGTTCCCTGGTATGGCTTCACCGTAGGCTTTCACTGGAGCCAATGGCTCGCCTTTGTCCTAATACTTGGCGCCAATGGCATATCCATTACGGCTGGCTACCATCGCCTGTGGGCGCATAATGCCTACAAGGCGCACCGGTCCCTGCGACTGTTCTATGCACTGTTTGGCGCAGCCGCTCTTCAGAACAGCATACTAATCTGGGCCTCTGGTCACCGTCGTCACCACCGCCACGTGGATGACGTAGACCACGACCCTTACTCTGCCCAAAAAGGCCTGTGGTTCTCTCATATGGGGTGGATGATCCGCGACTACGAAGCGGGTCGCGATGATTTTTCGAACTCGCCGGATCTGATGCGCGACAAGATCGTCATGTGGCAACACAACCATTACATGAAGATCGCCCTGTTTATGAATATCGCGCCCGCCGCTTTGGTCGGTTGGCTTTGCGGTGATGTGTGGGCGGGCATCCTGCTGGCCGGCTTCCTGCGACTGGTCGTCAGCCACCACACCACTTTCTTTATCAACTCGCTGGCCCATTTTTGGGGTCGCCAGCCCTACACCGATGAAAACTCAGCCCGAGACAATGATATTCTCGCGCTGTTCACCTACGGTGAGGGCTACCACAACTACCATCACATTTTTCAGAATGACTACCGCAACGGCATTCGCTGGTGGCACTTTGACCCCACCAAGTGGCTGATCAAGACCTGCTCCTGGCTGGGCCTGACCTGGGACCTGAAAAAGGTGCCGGATTTCAAGATTCAACGTGCCATTGTGGCCATGCAGTTCAAACATGCCGAAGAAAAACTGAAACAGGCCAAAACCGTGGATGTCACTGCGGTTACCGCCTTTTTAGAGCAGGAATACCAGCAATTCTCCGCCTGCTTGCAGGAGTGCAAGGAGTTGAGCCAGCGCGCTTACGCCGACAAGGTACAGCAACTGGCGGAGAGCAAGGAAATGCTTCAGCAGAAATGGGAGCAGATGTCGCTGACCAGTCGCATCAAGGAGCTGGAGTACACACTGAAAATGCAGGCGCGTCGCTTGCGCATGCTGACACTGGAACTTCAGGCGGCCACCGCCTGACACCTGTCCCAGCTCAACACAAAAAAGGCCGCCTATCACAGCGGCCTTTTTTGTGTTGATCAGATACGATTCACGACCCCAACGCCTGCAGAGTTGTCCCGGTCCCGAAGCACAAAACCCGCGCCTTTCCCCAAACAGACCTGACAAAGAAAAGCCACGCGGTGTCCTGCCACAATCAATGCTGCCCTAACCGAGCGGCGCCTAGGCGGACCAGTAGAAACTGAACAAGACGTAGAACGCCAACAACAGCGAAACCCCTATGACCATCGCGCCCGTAGACAGGCTGGAAGAAAATACACCGCCTGGACCAAGGCCCTGATTGGCCTTCGCCACCAGACTGTCCAACCCTCTGAGGGCGGCACCGCGCACCGCTCGATCGACAGCCCAAATGCCGTTCAGCAAGGCGGTGGTGAGTCGAGGCAAGAGCCTGCGATAAACCCAGTCGAAATCGAGGTTGGTGGATTTAATTTCCTCCGGGTACCACCCCTTGCGCATCAGCACCGTGAACGCCAGCGCCGCAAACAGCAGTAGCTGCAGCTGCGTAATCACATGGGCTGCTGTGTAGGAATGGTAGTCCACCGGGAAAGGCAAAATCGCGTAGAGCGGATCGGGATAAACACCAATACCGATACACAAAAAGGCCGTGATACCCATTGCTAACAACATATTCCAGGGCGCTTCCTTGACCCGATGACCGGCGTCGTGGAAGAAAAAGGTAAAGAACGGCACCTTGATACCCGAGTGATCCAGTACACCTGCCGAGGCGAACAGCAACACCGTCCAGATCACCCAATGCCCCTCATAGGCCACCGCAGTGAGGATCATCGACTTGGTGACAAAGCCTGAGAACAGCGGGAAGGCGGAAATCGACATCGCGCCGATAATGCAAAACGCCGTAGTCCACGGCATGGATTTATAGAGCCCGCCCAACTCGCTGGCTTTCACGGTGCCAACCCGATACAGCACCGCCCCCATCGACATAAACAACAGGGCCTTGTAGAGAATGTGGGCAAAGGCGTGGGCCGCCGCACCGTTAATGGCGAGCTCTGTGCCAATACCGACACCCACCACCATAAAGCCCAGCTGGTTGTTGAGGCTGTAAGACAGCACCCGGCGCAGGTCGTTTTCAATAACGGCAAAGAATATCGGGAAAGCGGTCATGATCGCGCCGATGGTGATCAGCAACTCCTCACCGGCATAGCCGCGCGCCAGCGAGTAGACCGCAAGTTTGGTAGTAAAGGCAGACAGCACCACGGTGCCGGTGGGTGTAGCGTGGGGGTAGGCATCCTGCAGCCAGTTGTGCAGAAAGGGAAACGCACACTTGATGCCGAACGCCACAAAAATCAGCCAGCCGGCGAGCCCTTCCAGGCCGATATGGTCAAAGGCGATACTGCCCGTCTGCTGATGCATCACCAGCGCACCGCACATCAACAACAGCCCGGAAATCACCTGAATAATCAGATAGCGAAAGCCCACCTTGGTCGCCGTCGGGTTGCGTGAAGCCCAGATCAGCAATACCGATGAGAGCGCCGTGAGCTCCCAGTACAGGAACAGTGTCAGCAGATCACCGGCCAGCACCGCACCGATGGCCGCACCGGCATAGATCAGCGCCGCCACCTGCTGCACCCGATCCTGCACATGCCAGGCATAGAGACCGGCGAGTATCGCGGCGATATGGAAGATCACCGACCAGACAAAACTGAGACCGTCTATACGCCGGGTGACCAGTTCCATTCCGAATACACTGACCTGCCCTGCCGAGCCCTCAGGCAAGGCGATCAATAGCGCCAGCGTCGCAATCGGGACCAGTACGGCCCAGACACCCAGCATACGCTTGGGCAGCAACAGCGCCACCAGACCTGCCAGCATCATCAACAGCGCGGGGTTGAGCAGCACTTCACTCATTGTAGTAATCCTCGTCGCGCTTGATCAGTCGACGCAGTCCCTTGGCGGACAGTACGATAAAGCAGTAGGCAGCAAAGCCGAATACCGCGTAGAAGGCAAAGCTGCCATCAAAACCGAAATACGGATGCTTGTGGTAGAAGAATTCAGCCAGCACCAGCGCCGCACAAGCGACCCATAAAGCCCTGACAATTTTGGTGACGTTTTCCGGGCGGTCCAACCAGCGTTGCCGCTCATCGCGTTGTTCAGATGACATCAGGTGAGCCTCGCGGAGCGAATAAAGTCATAGAGATCGCCGCCGTACACAAACAGCGCGACACACATCAAGGCGGTGATAGCCATGGCCACCACCGAGGGCGTGCGCGCCTCCTGCACGGTGGCGCCCTCGGGCGCCGGCTTCAGGAAAGCGCGGGCCGGAATTTCCAACAGGTAAACAATATTGAGCAGCGAGCTGATCGACAGTACGGCCAGCACAACAACGTATCCGCTATCCAGAGCCCCCATCATCAAAAACCACTTGCTCCAGACACCACCCAGTGGCGGCAAGCCGATGATGGACAAGGCTCCCAGAGTAAAGGCGACAAAGGTGACCGGCATTACCCGCCCCATACCATCAAACTCACTGATCTGGCTTTTATGGTGGGCGACATAGATCGCACCGGCACAGAAGAACAACGTGATCTTGCCAAAGGCATGCATAACGATATGCAACAGACTGCCGGCAATAGCCGCCTGGCTGGCCAGAAAGGCCCCCAGTGTGATGTAACCCAATTGCGAAACCGTGGAATAGGCCAGCCGGGATTTGAAATTATCCTGACGCATGGCCACCAGCGAGGCGAGCAAAATAGAGGCACTGGCCAGATAGACCAGAAAGGGCGTGATCGGCAGTTTGGCAACGGTGTCGATGCCGAAGATATACACCACCACCGTAACCACCGAGAACACACCGGCCTTGACCACGGCCACAGCGTGCAGCAGGGCCGACACTGGCGTCGGTGCCACCATGGCCGCCGGCAACCAGCGATGAAACGGCATCAAGGCCGCCTTGCCGATACCGAAGGCAAATAGCACCAGCAGCACAGACAAGACCAGCGGCGAAACCTCATCTCCGAAGACCCCACCCGGCTGAAACTCGAGGGTTCCGGCAAAGAACCAGGTGCCAATCATTGCCGGAATGAAAAACACGATAGACGTACCCAGCAGCAAACTGAGATAGGTGCGCCCGCCCTTCAAAGCCTTTTCGGTGCCGGCATGGGTAACCAGCGGATAAGTACTGAAGGTCACAATCTCGTAAAACACAAACAATGTGAACAGATTGCCTGCGTAGGCCAGTCCCATTACTGCAGCAATTGCCACCGCAAAAAAGACGTAGAAGCGGGTCTGGTTATCTTCCCCATGGCCTCGCATATAACCGATGGCATAGAGCGTGGTAATCGGCCACAACGCACTGGCGACCAGACCAAACAAAAGCCCGAGCGGCTGTAGCTCCAGACTGATGGCAAGCCTGGGTAGAATTTCCACCAGGACCACACCGCCCTCTCCCAGGCCGTCCTCACCCAGAAAATAAAGGCAGAGATTCACAATAAACAACGCGACGCCGGTCAACAGCGATATCGCTTCTCGCAGATTAGGCGAATTGCGCGCCAGCAAAATACCGGGAACCGCCAGCAGCGGCAGCGCCAGCGCTATCAGAAGGAGCTGCGATTCCATCATTGCTGCCCCCCCATCAGAAAGTTCACTGCCTGTTCGGAGCCACCAACAGTGAGACTTGTATCAATACCGAAATACAGATTCGCCAGCGCCATGGCCCACAGCGGAATCAGCAGCATCAGGGGTGCCTCGTTGATCGCTTCGGCTTCACGCTGCTGGAAGTAGGCAACTTCAATAATTCGCCAGACATAGAACAACGCGATAAACGAACCAAGCAGGACCAGTGCCACCAACGGCCACATACCCGCCTCCATCGCCGCCAGTACAAGAAACCACTTACTGACAAAGCCCGCCGTCAAGGGCACACCGATCAGACTCAGCGCACCGATCACCAGGGCGCCCATGGTCCAGGGCATGGCGCGTCCCAGACCGCGAAAATCCTCGAGCCGACTGCCGCCTACACGGCACACCACCGCCGCTATTGCGATAAACAGCGCGGCCTTTATCAGCGCATGGTTAAACAGGTGCAACAATGCCGCCTGCAAGCCCAACGCACTGCCGAGACCAACACCGATGACCAGATAGCCGATCTGTCCGACACTGGAGAGCGCAAAAATACGTTTGACATTGCCCTGCCGTATCGCCGCCAGCGACGCCAGAAGCACCGCTGCCGAACCCAGCACCAGAAACAGCGTCCCCACCGGAAACAAGGCATTGACCGCGTCATGGCCGAGCACATCAAAGTACATGCGAATAAACAGATAGAGCATCACCTTGGTCGCCGACGCCGCGAGAAAGGCGGTCGCCATCGACGGTGCCTGCGTGTAAGCATCAGGCAGCCAGCCGTGCAGCGGAAACAGCGCCAGCTTCATGGCAATCCCGATCACGATAAACGCAAAAGCCGCTGCCACGAGGCGTTTTTCCTCCAGCCCCGGCAGTCGCTGGGCCAGATCGGCCATATTCAGCGTACCGGTCAGACTGTAAAGAAAGCCAATGCCTATCAGGAAAAAGGTCGCCCCAATCGTACCGACGATAAGGTATTGATAGGCCGCAAACAGCGCGCGACGATCCCGCCCCAGTGCCACCAGGGCATAGGTCGCGAGCGAGGAGATTTCCAGAAAAACAAAAACGTTAAAGGCATCACCGGTCGCGACAATGCCAAGCAGTCCCGCAAGACAGAGCAGCAGCAAGACATAAAAAGGCGAATGCCGAGGCTCAGGGAGTTCTGCCGAAAGGCTGCTGTTGGCACCAATAACCACAGCAGCGGCGACCATATTGATAAGCAAGAGCACAAAGGCCGACAAGGCATCGATGCGATACTCGATTCCCCAGGGCGCGTCCCACCCCCCCAGCGCATAACTGATCGGTCCGCTGGCTTGAACCTGCGTAAACAACGCAATGCTGATACCCAGCGACAGCAGGCAGGCCAGACAGGTAAAGAGCCAGGCCGCGCGGGCCCGCTCCAGAATGAGGCAGGCCGGTGCCGCCAATAGCGGGACAACAACCTGAAGTACGGCAAGATGGTTCAGCACGGCTTATCCTGTTCCAATATCACATCTTCCTCGACGCTTCCGTAGGCGCGCTTAATACGCAGCACCAACGCCAGTGCCAGCGCCATGGTGGCGATACCCACTACGATTGCAGTGAGAATCAAAACCTGCGGCAAGGGGTTTGAATACAGTTCCGCCCCATCCACGACAATGGGTGCGGTGCCGCCCGTCACCTTGGCCGTACTGATATAAAAAATAAACACGGAGGTCTGGAAAATATTCAGGCCTATCAATTTTTTGACCAGATTCGCCTGCGCCATGACAATGTAAAGCCCCACCACCATCAACAGCACCACGACCAGATAGTTATAGTACTCTGCCATTACTCCTCCAGCTCATCGCGGCTGCGCGTCGCGCGGGTGAAAGCAAAGAAGATCAGCACCATGGCCGAGGCCACGGTAATACCCACGCCCAACTCAATAACAATAATGCCGATGTGCTGCCCGGTGACTGAATCATTGGCCAAAACCGAGTAGTTAAGGTATTCGCCGCCGGCTAATAAACTGGCCAGCCCGACGCTGCCGTAGATCAACACACCCAGAGCGACCAGCCAGCGCAGCACGCCGAGCGGCACAACCCGCTGGGCATTACTCAGGCCGAACAGCATGGCGTAGAGAATGATACCGACGGCAAAAATAACCCCGGCCTGAAAGCCGCCACCCGGCCCGTATTCACCGTGAAATTGCACGTAGAGGCCAAACAACAGAATCAGTGGGATCAGCATTTTGCCAACAATGCGCAGCACCTTGTGCTCCGCCATCAGCGCCTGTGATGACTGCTGCGGCGTTTTCGGTCGACCGCCAAGTAAAATGACCACAACACCAACGGCTGCAGTGAATATAACCACGACTTCGCCCAGCGTATCAAAGCCCCGATAGCTGGCCAGCACACTGGTCACCATGTTCGGAATACCGATCTCGTCAGGTGAATCATATATATAACGTTGAGCGACATGGGCGTGCGAAGGAGCGTCGACTGCACCGAAGGCCGGCATTTGCACAACAGCTGCAAACAAGGCACCGGCCAAAGCCAGCATGAGCATCAGAGGAAGAATACGAACGCGGCGCTCCCCTGCTTCGTAACGGCCGACACTGGTCAATACGGTCAGCATCAGCAAGGGGAAAATGCCCGCACCCACAGCCGCTTCTGTAAAGGCGACATCGGCGGCATCCATCAGCACAAAAAAACTGGCTGACAATAAACCGTAAATGCCGGACAACATCACGGTGGCAAACAGGTCTCGCTCGCGCACCATGGCCAATGCCACGATCACAAGCAGGGTTAAAACCGATATATCAAGCAGCGTACTGATGGCAAACACTCCTGACTAATGACGCTCGTTATTCGTATTATCGCCCAACGGCCGCAATCCACCGTGGAGTGCCGACTTTGCCAGAGCGTGGCTCGCCGTGGGGCCTGTGATCATCACAAAAAGCAGTATCAGCAAGAGTTTGAACAGCGGCAGCCCCCAACCCGAATGCAACATCAGCCCCAATACAATGAGAGTGGCCGCCATGGTTTCGGTCACCCCCGCTGCATGCATGCGGGTAAAAAAATCCGGGAAGCGCAACACACCCAGGCCGCCGGAGAAAATAAGAAAGGCGCCGAGGATCAGGCACAGTGAGCTCAGCACGGTCACTATTTCAGCCATCTTCACCCACCTTTTCATTTACCTTGTCCGAGCCATACTCGAAAAAGCGCAATACCGCGATCACGCTGATAAAGTTGATCAGGGCATAAATCAGGGCGATATCGAGAAAATCCGGGCGCCCGAAGATATAGCTAACCACGGCAATCAGCAGAACGGTTTTGGTGCCAAAAAGGTTAACCGCCAGAATGCGATCGTAAATAGTTGGGCCCAGAAAGGCGCGAGCGATGGCCATAGCCATCACGACAATCAGAGCAATTGCGACTACCGTCAGTATCATCCGGGATCCTACCGCTCCAAATTTCTTACACGCCGATCCATTTCACCGGCGCGTAAATCTTCCAAGCCCTCTCGGCTCAGCGCGTGCACATAGACTCGATCGTCTTCCAAATCCATTGCCACAGTGCCCGGAGTCAGCGTGATCGAGTTAGCGTAGATCACTCTTCCGATATCACTGGTCTGACTCAGCGGCAGCCAGGCTGTACAGGGAGAAATGCTGTTTCGACCTGACCAGACACGCTTGACCACATCAATATTGCTGACAATCAACTGCCCCACCAGCCACACGTAGTAGCTAGGCAACTTCAGGGTAAACAAGTGGAGAGGATGGGACTCATGGTCAATAACATCCATACGATGGGTAAGGTAAAGCACAAAAATCGCGGAAAACAGGCCAAAACTCAGCAACAGCGGTTTGTAATAACCCGAGTTGATCAGCCAAAAGGAGGCGAGCAACAAAAAAACGCTAACGGTATGTTTCATATTGGTATTACCGCTCCGGAAAAACCGGTAGCTACTTTAGCGACTTCTGAGCAGGCTGTGTACCACCAGACTAAGGATATCGCCCGTTGTGACTACCTAAAGAAGGGCCTCATTCTCCGGAGCAGGGACATTCCTGTCAACCAGATCCACAGCCGCTGCCTGTAATAGCGCAAAAGCAGTCACGGGTAAATAAGAAGCAAGAAGAAGTATCCGCATTGCCCGAAAGCTGGCCTGCCGGAGGAACACAACTGAAAGTTCAGAGCCAGATGACTCCCTCCACCAATACCCTGATCATATTGTTGTCGGCATAGCCGCATTGGCAGGCTGAGTGTCTTACCGGATCGATTCGCGAGACTCTGCGTGTGCCAGCGCTGGATCATCAGTGACGGCGACACTGCCAGCGCCGCGGGGCGGAAGCAGCTCCAGAGCGTTGCTCCGTCTAACCCGCTCAGCAGCCTCTTTTGACAGCCTGCCAAGCAGACCGGCATAACCGTCAAGGTTTTCATCCAGCCCGGTAAATTTCCCCACTTTGTCACTACCGATCAAAAAACGATCGGAAAACTTCTCAATTAACGCCAGCCATTTCGTATCAACCTCATCTTCACCTTCAAAAAGGTAATGTTCGCGAACACTCCAGGAAAGATCGACAAACAGATTGGGGTAACGACTCAACAGGTCACTGAGAATATCCGGCAGATTGGCAATCGGCTTTTGCAATGCTTCGATAGACTCACTGGTCCCGGCATGAGCCAACACAAAGTGGGTACCCGGGTTGGCTTTCAGGGCATTTTCAAGCTCGGGTTGAAAGATGGGTTCATCCTCCCGCAGGGAGGATAGATTACTGTGCAACAGCACCGGCAGCTTGTGTTTAGCTGCAACTTGGTAAACTTTCATCAGCGCCGGATGGTCGGCGCGCGGTGTTTCACCGGCGGTCAAAGCGGTGAGAGCATCGTGCCGGGTAAGCACCTCACCGATTCCCTGCCAAAACCCGGGATAACGCTGTATGAGCATTTCCACCTGATCGGCGGCATTCATATCGGTCGGATTAAAACCACTGATGAAGGGAGCAAATCGCCTGCGCTGCTCGGCTGGCAAGCTGAGCAAATCACGAGCCAGAATGTCGTCGGTACCGCTAAAGTAATACAGCGGAGACTCATCGCCCAGATAATAACGTGGGCGTTTTGGTGCACTGGCATCCCATTTTTTGATCACCGGCAAACCAAAAATCCAGGCTTTTTCGACACCGGCTTTATCCATGGCCTCCAACAACTCGCGGGTACCATTGGTTTCCTGCATAAAATTCACGTAGTGCAGATGGGCGTCCACCCGCGTCGGGCTCGGCGCCGACTCGGCGACCAGCCCCGGCGACGAAAGAAGAGCTGATGAAAACAGTGAGGCGAGAAGATGGTTCTTTGAACGCATGGTTTTCCTCCAATGCGCTCAAAGACTGGCCAGCAGGCTCCAAGGTTCCCCTTGAAGCTTGTGATGGTAATTATTTCACGGCTTCAGCCGCTGCAGCTCGCCGCAGTGTCCATATAGTGCGACAGTGTCTGCATGGCCCAGTTCGTGAGAAGCCATATCAGGCAAGCAAGCGTCGTAAACGACTGACTGCTTCTTCCAGCCGTTCCATCGACGTCGTGTAGGCAAAGCGTACGTGTTCGTCAGCACGGTGCCGCCCAAAATCCGCGCCCGGCGTAATGGAAATGCCGTGCTCTTCCAGCATCGATTGACAGAAGTCTGCGCTCGTCTGGCCAAAACGTTCAATACCTGCATACAGGTACAGCGCACCGGCTGGCGTATGCGGCAGGGTAAAACCGAGCTGCTGCAGTTCAGGCAGCAGGAAATCGCGACGCCGCTTGAACTCGTCGCGGCGACTATCGAGGATGACTCGGGTTTCCGGCTCAAAGGCCGCCAATGCGCCAAACTGCCCCATCGTGGACATGGAAATAAACAGATTCTGGGCCATCCGCTCTAAATGCGGTACCGCGTCAGGCGGGGCCACCAGCCAGCCCAAGCGCCAGCCGGTCATGCCGAAATACTTGGAAAAGCTGTTGATCACAAAGGCCCGGTCGGTAATCGAGAGAATACTGGCGGCTTTCTCGTCGTAATCCAGTCCGTGGTAAATCTCATCGACAATAAGGTGACCGTTCTTTTGCTCGCACAGGGTGTACAGATCCCGCAGTTCATCAGCAGTCAGAATTTCCCCGGTAGGGTTAGCCGGCGAGGCCACAATCGCACCGACCGTATTGTCACGCCAGGCCGCTTCGGCCTTGGCGGCGGTGAGCTGGTAGCGATCTTCCGGCCCGACCGGCACTAACTGCCCTTCGCCCTCCACCAGCCGGAAAAAGTTGCGATTACAGGGATAGCCGGGGTCTGTCATGAGAATTCCGTCGCCCGGATTGAGCAACAGCCCGGAAATCAGCAACAGCGCTCCCGACGCCCCGGGCGTGACCATGATCCGCTCCGGCGCAATATCCAGACCGTAGTCATGCTGATAATAACGGGAAATGGCCTCGCGCAATTCGGGCAGGCCGGCCGCCTGACTGTAGTGGGTTTCGCCCCGGCTCAGTGCGGCCTGGGCCGCGCGCACAATGGGCTCAGCGGTGGAAAAGTCCGGCTCGCCCGCTTCCAGCCTTACTATGTCCCGCCCCTGCGCAGCCAATTGCTTGGCGCGGGTGAGCACCTCCACCACGCGAAAAGGCTCAATATCGTTGATACGACGGGCGTAGGGTCTGGCCAAGGTGTTACCTCCGGAAAAAGGTTTATGTTACCAGCCGTAGCTGCAACCGCCACCGTCCATAAGTGCAATTAAGGTCTATACTTTAACTTCCGGCGCGGTGCTGTTTTGGCGCCTTTTTGTTATGGCGCGAGTGCGATTATTCTGGTAGCTTTGCCGCTTTAGCGCCGGGGGTAGCGGGATACAAGGCCCGCTGCGGCGCACTTCCAGTCGTTGATGGAGAGATTGAATCAATGCCAGCAAAGCAAAAAGAAGCGGGTGTGTTCAAAAACTTTGAGCCCTATAAGCCAAAAAAGGGTGAAGAGTATATGAACGACAAGCAGAAGGAACACT
>JBFHCW010000030.1:0-15643 GCA_041585035.1 Litorivivens sp. | reverse complement strand
GAATATGACATTTGTGGTTGGGGAAAGCTGCATCAAATGCAAACACACAGACTGCGTGGAAGTGTGTCCCGTCGACTGTTTTTACGAAGGGCCAAACTTTCTGGTCATCCACCCCGACGAGTGCATTGACTGCGCCCTGTGCGAGCCCGAGTGTCCGGTAGATGCGATCTTTTCGGAAGACGAATTACCGGAAGACCAGCAGGTCTTTCTGGAACTGAATGCCGAGCTGGCCGAAATCTGGCCGAACATCACTGAGATGAAAGAGCCACCGGCTGATGCAGAAGAGTGGGCCGGCGTTGAAGGAAAACTCAAGTACCTCGAGCGCTGAGTTTTTCGCTCCACGAAAAAAAAGCGGCCTCGGCCGCTTTTTTTGTATCAGTTCACTCCGTCTAACGGTCAGTTAAAGACCGCTTCCTGATCGACTCCCTTGCGCTCGAAGATTCCGCGCAAAGCCTTCAGTGCTTCGACCTGAATCTGGCGAACTCGCTCACGGGTCAAACCAATCTCTGCGCCCACCTCTTCCAGCGTGGCAGGTTCATGTCCTCGCAAGCCAAAACGCCGGGCCAGCACTTCCCTCTGTTTCTCGTTCAACTCATCCAGCCACTCACCAATCGCTGCTTTGAGATGGTCGCCCTGCAAAAGATCCGCCGGATCCTGCGCCGCCTCGTCAGGCAGCGATTCCAGCAGCGGTTTGTCCGATTCGCGTCCCATGGGCACGTCCAGCGAACCGACCCGCTCATTGAGGCCCATCATCTTCTCTACCGCTGCCACCGGCTTGTCGACGTGTTTGGCCACCTCTTCATAGGTAGGCTCGTGATCAAGCGTCTGGGTTAACTCTCGCGTAGCCCGCAGGTAAACGTTGAGCTCCTTGACCACGTGAATCGGCAATCGAATGGTTCGCGTCTGATTCATCAATCCGCGTTCGATGGTCTGACGTATCCACCATGTGGCGTAGGTTGAAAAGCGAAAGCCGCGCTCAGGGTCAAACTTTTCAACCGCGTGAATCAGACCGAGATTTCCTTCCTCTATCAAATCCAGCAGACTGAGGCCACGGTTGGTGTAACGCCTTGCAATTTTAACGACCAGACGCAGATTACTGACAATCATGCGTTTACGGCCCGCTTCATCGCGACGTTGAGCAAGTCGAGCAAAATGTACTTCTTCTTCCGCAGTAAGCAGCGGCGAATAGCCAATTTCGTTCAGGTAAAGCTGCGTCGCATCGAGTTCACCGCGAGGTTCGCGGCGAGGTTTTGTAGGTTTTTTCGCGGTTTCAGCCGCAGCATCCACACAGGCGAGGATTTCGACGGGGGCTTCTTCTACTGAAACTTCCTGGGCATCTGTACTCATGGCAACATCCTTTTCGTGTCTCTGTTTGCCTGATGATCCGCCCGCTAGCAATACTTCAAATCATTCGCATAGCGTGCTGCTTTTCCCTGATTCCCTTGATTACTGCGCTCAATTCCTTTTTGGCAACAGCTTTACCGGATTAATCGGTTTGCCGTCTTCTCGTATTTCAAAATGTAGTTTGACGCTATCGGTTCCACTGTCGCCCATTCTGGCAATCACCTGCCCCTGTCGAACGGTTTCCCCTTCTTTAGCCAACAGCTGATTGTTGTGAGCATAGGCGCTCAGGTAGCGATCGCTGTGTTTAACAATGAGCAACTTGCCGTATCCGACCAATCCACTCCCCGCATACACAACCACACCGGCCGCAGCCGCCTTTACAGGCTGCTCCAACTTTCCGGCAATATCAATACCCTTATGTGCATACTGGGAGCTGTTGAACCCTCGAACGATCTTTCCTTCGCTGGGCCACTGCCAATTCGAAACCGGCGCAGGCATCGGCTGGGGCTTTGGCGATGTGCGCTGCTTAACCGCGACCGGCGCCGATGGTGTCTTCGGTCTACTCAATGCGTTATTCGGGCTTGAGGGAGGCGAGGAAGCAGCCACCGGGTCAGCCGCACGGGTGCTGGATTGCGAGTCATCGAGACGCAGTCTCTGACCGGGGTAAATAGCGTAGTCACGACCAATTCCGTTAGCGGACGCTAACCCGCGAAAGTCCAGCCCGTAGCGAAATGCAATAGAGAAAAGTGTGTCGCCTGAGCGCACCACATAATGCTCCGGGACACGCTCCGGCGGCGAATGGAGGTCTTCTACGGGGGCAAAATTGGGGCCGGAGCCACAGGCAACCAGCAAAATCGCTGCCCAAACGAAGAGCAGACTGCGATTTAGAAACCGCCGCCAGGATAATAAATTTTTAGGCATGCCGGCATGGGAAATGACGTTGACCCCCTCACTATACGCTCTCAGAAAGTCTCACTACTTTACACAAAGGGCGGTAAAATCAAGGACTTTCTTATCAATTTTAATAACCAGGAAAAGTTTTAGCGTACGCCTTTATGCAAAAAAAATCTTAAGCCCATTAGCCGGCGTGTTGCTGATTTTCCCCGAAACGGGCCAATACCAGCACCAAGCCCAAGCCGACGACAAACATCGCCGCCGCCATGCCGCTCTCGTGCCAGACCGGTAAGACCAGCGCCTGTTCCGACTGCCAAGGCCACAATACTTTCAAGGAACCTAGCAACACGCCGACCAGAAAGGCCATCAAGACGAATCGACAGTGACGCAAAAGCCAGGACAGCAGACGCACAAAGGACAGCAGACCCACAGCACAACCCACGGCAAATACTGCCAGCGTTGCGAAATCCAGCGACTCAATCGCTCCCAAGACTATCGGGTAGACCCCCATGATGAGCAGCAGAAAACTCCCGGAAATACCCGGCAGGATCATCGCGCAGATGGCAATGGCACCCGCACCAAACAGCAGCAGCGGCCCGACATCCGGTTCTGCGGGTCGCAGCTCGGATACCAGTAGCATCAGCAGCACGCCCACAATCATGGCAAACCAGCTGCCCATCCGCCAGGGACGAATATCCCTGGCCAGCAGGATCGACGAGGCCAGTATCAAACCCATAAAAAAGGAATACACCTCGTGCGGATGGTGCTCCAGGGCAGAACTTATGATCTTCGCTAGCGAGAACAGACTGGTGGCAATACCGGCAAACAACACCAGCAGAAAATTGCCGTCGATATGGCGCCAGGCCTCACTCACCTTCCCTTTCAGCAAGTAGCGACAGGCATCAAGATTGAAAGCGCTGAGGCTTTGAATCAGCCGTTCGTAAATACCGGTAATCAGGGCGACCGTGCCACCGGAAACACCCGGCACAACATCCGCCGCTCCCATCGCCAGGCCGCGAAAAAAAATGCCTGCCGGCCTCATCGACCCACAACACCTTCCAGAAGCGGCACAAACATAACCGGGGTAATGGACACTTCTTCCAGTTCGCCATTCAGCTTCTTCAGCAACTGCAGGCGCTGGCCGCGACTGTCTCCTACCGGAATCACCAGTACGCCACCTTCGGCAAGCTGTTCAGTCAGCGCCGGCGGCACCCGTTCAGGCGCTGCGGTTACAATAATGCCGTCGTAAGGGCCACGCTCTTCCCAGCCCATGCCCCCATCCGCGTGCTTCAGGTGCACATTGCTCAAACCCAGCGTACGCAGCCGCTGCCGGGCTTTCTCCTGCAGCGGCAGGATGCGCTCGACGCTGTATACCCGAGTAACCACCTGCGCCAGCACTGCCGTTTGATAACCGGAACCGGTACCGATCTCAAGCACCCGGCTGCGCTCGCCCATACTCAGCAGTAGCTGCGTCATGAGCGCGACAATGTAAGGTTGGGACAGGGTTTGCTGGTAGCCTATCGGCAGAGCGCTGTCTTCATAGGCACGATGCGACAGGGCTTCGTCCAAGAATATATGTCGCGGGGTTCGGCCCATGACTTCTAGCACGCGCTGATCGTCTATACCCTGCTCTTTCAAGCGGTTGATCAGGCGATCGCGGGTTCGCTGGGAGGTCATCCCGATCCCGCCGAGGTTTAACTGCGTCATACCGATGGCTGTCACTATTTAATAATCTATCAATTCTCGCACAAGCGCGGTGGCGAAGCAGCCTTTGGGCAGGCTGAATTCCAACCGACTGCCCTCTGGCGCGTCCGTTATCGTCAAAGCTTTGGGTATTACCCGCAGCGGACGCCGGGCGGCATCCACACGCCGGGACGCCAGCGCGGCAATCGTTTCCTGCTCCGCTGCCAGTACCTCGTTCTCCAGCTCAAGCGCAGCCGCTTCTACCCGGGTGCGGCCGACACTGCCAGGCAGTGGACCAGAGGGATGAATTTCACCTGCCTGGACCCGCGCCTTGGCGCGTTCGTCATCCGCTTCCTGAAAAACGCTATTGCCATCTCCCAGACAGAACAAATCGCCCGGCAGTGGCTGGTTCCAGTTAGCCAGTCGCACACGCTCGGCCAATACACAGTTAAACAAATGGGAGCGTAATACCGACAGCCACAAGCCTCGCTTGAAACGCGACACTTTGCGACCACCACTCAGCCAGCGGCGTGCCTGATCGAGGTTATTACCATCACGGCCAAAGCGCTGCTCACCGAAATAGTTGGGGAAGCCTTGCTCGGCAACAATGAGCACTCGCTCGGCGAGTTGATCTGCAGACACATCACTCAATACCAGCGCAAACTTGTTGTAGCGATGAGTCCCGCGTCGCAACTTGCGCTGGTGCCGCTGGGAATCGAGCACGCGCAATCCGGGGTGTTCAAAGCTCTCCCAGTTGGCACTGGCCTGCCCCAACATGTGCAGACTGAACCACTGGCGGGTTACGGCGTCTTTATCCTTCAAGCCCGAATAGCTGACCTCGCGCGCGGATGAAAACTGCTGCAGGAGATCGGCCGCCTCGGGGGTGCTGAGACCGTTCTTTTCGACATAGACCCAATCAAACTCACCCGCCCCACTGAAATCGACCTCAAGTAATTCCGTTACCTGAAAATGCTCCGGTTTTACCCGCAGCTGCCCTTTCGCAATTGGTCCTCCCCAGGCATACGGCAGCAAGTCAGACTGCCTCGACCAGAACAGTCGCAAAGGCGGCAATACCTTCGCCGCGGCCGGTAAAGCCAAGCTTTTCGCTGGTGGTCGCTTTCACGCTGACCTGTGAAGTGACAACCTCTAAGTCCGAGGCAATGGTTTTGCACATGTTTTCAATGTGTGGCGCGAGCCGAGGTTTCTGCGCCACCACAGTGATGTCAGCATTACCCAATTTATAACCCTGCCCGATGATCAGCGCATACACATGGCGCAACAACTGGCGGCTGTCTATGCCGGCATAGCGTGAGTCCGTATCGGGAAAATGCTTGCCAATATCCCCTAAAGCCAACGCCCCCAGAAGCGCGTCACACAGGGCATGCAAAACAACATCGCCGTCAGAGTGAGCAACCAGGCCCTGATCACACTCTATACTTACGCCGCCGAGCACCACCGCATCGCCTTCACCAAACTTGTGAACATCGATGCCCTGCCCGATACGAAGCTGCGCCATGCTTTAGTCCTCTTCCGCTGCCAGTATCAATCCTGCCAGGCGAATATCTTCCGGCACGGTTATTTTCAGATTGGTTTTACTACCCGCAAACAGCTGCGGTGTGTAGCCCGCCCATTCCAGCGCCGAGGCTTCGTCGGTCACTGCGACGCCCGCGGCCAGGGCCTGCTCCAGCGCTGATTTGAGCAAACCATAACGAAACAGCTGCGGGGTTTGCGCGGCCCACAAGCGCGAGCGATCCAGCGTTGCCTCAATACTTAGGCCGTCACCGGCTTGCTTGACCGTATCAGCGATAGCAGTCGCCATAACACCGCCGACCGGATGATCGGCCAGCGCGGCCAGCATCGCGGCAATGTTCTTCGACTGCACACAGGGCCGGGCCGCATCGTGCACCAGCACCCAATCATCGGCAGCCGCTTTGTCGACCAGCGCCGAAAGTCCCGCCAACACAGAATCTGCTCGCTCACGCCCACCGTCCACCGCCAGCACGCGTGACTCGGACGCTTCAGGCATAGATGGCCAATAGGCATCGTCGGCAGCGACCGCCACAACCACTTGCTGCAGCGCAGGCAGCGCCAACAGGCGACTGAGGCTGTGCGATAACACCGGCTTGTCGGCGAGGAGTAAGTATTGCTTGGGAGTCGTCGATTGCATGCGACTGCCGACGCCGGCAGCGGGTACAACAGCCCAGAGTTTACTGACGGGTGCCGTCAAGGTTTCTTGCCCTCTTCGACAATCAGATAAAAAGTTTCACCTTCCTTGATCAGACCAAGCTCGCGACGGGCGCGCTCTTCCACCGTGCCAAGATCCGATTTCAGACTGTGGACTTCACGAGAGAGTTTTTCATTGCGAGCGCGCAGTTCAGCATTGGTTTCCTCCTGCTGCGCAATCTCGCGGCGCAACCGGGTGATCTCCTCCCAGCTGCCGGGGCCGAACCAGAGGCGGTATTGCAGCCAAAGCAATACCGCCAGCAGGGCGAACAGTAACCAGTTACGTCTGATCACCGGTGCGCTCCCCGATTCAGCAATCAGGACTTGAATTCATCCCGACCGCGGTAAGCCGCACCCAATTCTGCTTCAATGCGCAGCAGGCGGTTGTATTTGGCAACCCGGTCGGAACGGCACAGCGAACCGGTTTTGATCTGGCCAGCTGCCGTGGCAACTGCAAGATCTGCAATGGTAGTGTCTTCCGTTTCACCGCTGCGGTGAGAAATAACGGCGCTGAAGCCGGCGTCTTTGGCCATCTTGATCGCATCCAGTGTTTCGCTCAGCGAACCGATCTGGTTGAACTTGATCAGAATGGAGTTGCCAACTTTCTCATCAATACCGCGTTTGAGAATCTTGGTATTGGTAACAAACAGATCGTCACCCACCAGCTGTACCCGGTCGCCAATACGCTTGGTCAGAATCGCCCAGCCGTCCCAGTCACTCTCATCCATACCATCTTCGATAGAAATGATGGGGTACTTCTGCGAGAGGTCATCGAGGTACTCGGCGAAACCAGCGGCGTCGAAAACCTTGCCTTCACCCGCCAGATCGTACTTGCCATCTTTATAAAACTCGGAGGACGCGCAATCCAGCGCCAGCGTAATGTCTTCGCCGAGTGTGTAACCTGCATTGGAGACCGCTTCGGCAATGACTTCCAGAGCCGCTTCATTGGACGGCAGGTTGGGCGCAAAGCCGCCTTCGTCGCCCACCGCGGTGCTCAGACCCCGGCTCGACAGCACCTTCTTCAGCGCGTGAAAAATTTCGGCGCCCTGACGCAGCGCCTCGGTGAAGCTGTCGGCGCCGACCGGCTGAATCATAAACTCCTGAATATCGACATTGTTGTCGGCGTGCTCGCCGCCGTTAATGATATTCATCATTGGAACCGGCATGCTGTACTGGCCAGATGTGCCGTTGATATCAGCGATGTGCTGGTACAACGGGATGCCCTTTTCGGCGGCAACCGCTTTGGCGGCAGCCAGCGACACGGCCAGAATGGCATTGGCACCCAGATTGGCTTTGTTTTCGGTACCGTCGGCATCAATCATTGCCTGGTCGATGGCTCGTTGATCTTCAGCATCGCGGCCCATCAGCAGGTCGCGAATGGTGGTATTGATATTGGCGACCGCTTTCTGAACACCCTTGCCCAGGTAACGGTTTTTGTCGCCATCGCGCAGCTCCAGAGCTTCGCGCGAGCCGGTAGAGGCGCCCGATGGGGCGCAGGCGCTGCCAATGGCGCCGGACGCCAGAATGACATCAGCCTCCACCGTGGGGTTGCCGCGGCTGTCCAGCACCTCAAAGGCTTTAATATCAACGATTTCTGCCATGAATGTTCTCCAGATAGATCAAAAAGTATTCGGTTCGCGTTACTGAATATCGAGGGCGGGCAGCTGTTTCACGGTATCGTCCACCGCCTTCATCTGCGCCAGGAAGGGCTCCAACTTGTCCAGCGGCAAAGCGCTGGGGCCATCACATTTGGCCTTGGCCGGATCCGGGTGTGCTTCGAGGAAAAGCCCGGCCAGTCCGAGCGCCATGCCCGCTCGACCCAGTTCCGCTACCTGATGTCGACGCCCCCCCGAAGCCGAGCCCATCGGGTCACGACATTGCAGAGCGTGGGTCACATCAAAGATCAGAGGCGCCCCACCACTGACCTCTCGCATGGTACGAAAACCCAGCATGTCCACCACCAGATTATCGTAACCGAAGTTACTGCCGCGCTCGCACAGCATGATCTGTTCATTGCCGCATTCAGCGAATTTTTCACAGATATTTTTCATCTGCGCCGGGCTAAGGAACTGCGGTTTCTTGATATTGATCACCGCACCGGTTTCCGCCATGGCCTTGACCAGATCTGTCTGGCGCGCCAGAAAGGCCGGCAGTTGCAGCACATCGCAAACTTCGGCAACCGGTTTAGCCTGATAAATTTCGTGAACGTCGGTGATCACGGGCACACCAAAGGTCGCTTTGATCTCCTGAAAGATTTTCAGCCCCTCATCCATACCCGGGCCCCGGTAAGAATGCACTGACGAGCGGTTCGCCTTGTCAAAGGAGGCTTTGAAAACATAGGGGATGCCGAGTTTTTCGCACACCCGGACATAGGATTCGGCCACCTGCATCGCCAGATCCCGCGATTCGAGCACGTTCATCCCGCCAAACAGGGTAAACGGGCGGTCATTGGCGACAGGCAAGCCCGCTACACTGATGGTTTTATCCGAAACGCTCATGAACCCTTACCCAGTTGCTCCAGAGCGGCTCCGACAAAGCCGTTAAACAGCGGATGACCTTCACGCGGACGCGAGGTGAATTCCGGGTGGAACTGACAGGCGATAAACCAGGGGTGATCCGCCAGCTCAACCACTTCCACCAGAGAGCCGTCGGAAGACCAACCGGAAATCGTCAGGCCCGCCCCCTGCAGTTGCTCAAGGTAGTTATTGTTGACCTCGTAGCGATGGCGATGACGTTCAACAATGCGCTCTGAGCCATAGGCTTCAAAGGCGCGCGTGCCCGCCACCAGACCACACTCCTGGCCGCCCAGTCGCATGGTGCCACCCAAATCGACATTTTCATCACGGGTCTCAACCTTGCCGCTGGCATCCTGCCACTCTGTAATCAGGGCAATAACCGGATGCCCGGCATCTTCGACAAACTCGGTACTGTTGGCGCCTTCAAGACCTGCCACATGGCGGGCGTAATCAATCACGGCTACCTGCATGCCCAGACAGATACCCAGATACGGAATTTTGTTTTCACGGGCATGTTTTACCGTCAGCACCTTGCCTTCCACGCCGCGGTTTCCGAAGCCGCCTGGCACCAGAATGCCCTGCACACCATCGAGCACTGACGGCCCTTTGGTTTCTACTTCTTCGGAATCGATGTAACGGATCTTGACCTTGGTCTTGGAGTGGATGCCCGCATGAGACAGGGCTTCATTCAAAGATTTGTAGGCGTCGATCAGCTCCATGTACTTGCCGACCATGGCAATGGTGACTTCCTGCTCAGGGTGCAGGTCGCCGTCAATCACGGCATCCCATTCGGACAGATCGGCTTCAGGGCATTCAATGCCGAAGCGCTCGACAATAATGTTATCCAGACCGTGAGATTTGAGCATGGACGGAATGCGATAGAGTGAATCGGCATCCGGCAGCGGAATGACAGAACGCGGCTCGACATTGGTGAACAGGGCAATCTTGCGGCGCGAGCCTTCATCTATTTCATGATCGGAGCGGCACAGCAGAATATCCGGCTGCAGGCCGATAGAGCGCAGCTCTTTTACCGAGTGCTGGGTGGGTTTGGTTTTGGTTTCGCCGGCTGTGGCAATGTAAGGCACCAGGGTCAGGTGCATCAGCATGGCGTTTTTGGCGCCCAGTTCGACCTGCATCTGGCGGGCCGCCTCAAAAAACGGCAGACCCTCGATATCACCGACCGTACCGCCGATCTCGACAATGGCGATATCCGCATCACCGGCGCCCAGCATCACCCGGCGTTTGATCTCGTCGGTGATATGGGGAATGACCTGCACCGTACCGCCAAGATAATCGCCACGGCGCTCCTTGCGCAGCACGGTCTCGTAAACCCGGCCGGTCGTGAAATTATTGCGTTTGCCCATCTTCGAGCGCAGAAAGCGCTCGTAATGCCCCAGATCAAGGTCGGTTTCGGCACCGTCTTCGGTCACAAAGACCTCACCGTGCTGGAAGGGACTCATGGTCCCCGGATCAACATTGATATAAGGGTCGAGCTTGAGGACGGTGACATTGAGACCGCGGGCCTCGAGAATAGCCCCAAGCGATGCGGAGGCAATTCCCTTACCCAATGAGGAAACAACACCACCGGTCACGAAGATAAAACGCGCCATGTACTACCTATAAAGAGTATGCAGGTTTAGAGGGTAGAGGCGCGAGAATAAGCGTTTCCCAGCCCCCGTGAGATGGGGGGCCAGTCTAGCAGGAAGACCCCGGTGAAACAATTCAGAGCACACATTGTCTCGACGAATTTAGCACTCTCATCCCCGCCGCCTCTCTGATATAATCGCGCGCCTTACGATGCTTCAACACCAAGGCTCTAACCACATGCAACCAATGGTAAACATTGCGCTTCGCGCCGCGCGCAAGGCGGGGGAAATTATTGCCCGCGCCGCAGAACAGACCGAGCGCCTCAAAATAGAGACCAAAGGCACCAACGACTTTGTCACTGACATTGATCGCGCTGCCGAACGCGAGATTGTTTACCACATCCAGAAGGCCTACCCCGATCACGCCATTCTGGGCGAAGAATCCGGCTTGAGTGATGACGGCAATTCGGACTACCAGTGGGTTATCGACCCGCTGGACGGCACCACCAACTTCGTGCGCGGCATTCCGCACTACTGCGTTTCCATTGCCTGCCTGCACAAGGGGGTTATCGAGCACGCGGTGATTCTCGACCCGATTCGGCGCGAGGAATATACCGCCAGCAGGGGGCGTGGCGCCCAGCTCAATGGCCGACGCATTCGGGTGAGCAACCTCACGTCACTGGAAGGCGCCCTGCTCGGTACTGGCATCCCCTACAAGAACCGCAACGATCACCTGATTCCCGCCTACACCGCCAGTATTGCGGCCGTGGCCTCCCAGAGCGCCGGGATTCGACGCGCCGGTGCCGCTGCGCTGGACCTGGCCTACGTGGCAGCGGGACGCCTCGATGGTTTCTGGGAAGTCAGCCTGAACAAGTGGGATATCGCCGCAGGCATTCTGCTGATCAAAGAAGCGGGTGGACTGGTCAGCGACTTTCAGGGTGGCAACCAGTTTTACGAAGACGGCAATATTGTCGCGGCCAACCCGAAAGTACTGAAACCCCTACTTCAAGCCCTGAAACCCCATCTCGGTCAGGTTGGCAAGTAAGGCCGGATAGCCCCGAAGGCCCTGCAATCCGCCGGTGTGCAGGGCCAGCACACACTTCCCTTTGTACGCGCCGTTCTCGATATCCTGAAACAGACCCCATATCAGCTTGCCGCTGTAAACCGGATCCAGAGCGACCCCGTGTCTGCGGTAAAAGTCTTCAATAAAGTCAGCCAGGGCCTGCGGGCAGCGCGCATAGCCTCCGCCGTGATGGCTTGTCTCGAGGGACCAGTTATCCGTTACACCCACAGGTTCCTGAAGCGCCTTGACCGCCTCGCGCAGAAAATCTCCTGGCTTGAGCACGGCATAGCCAACGGCTTGCGCCGAGCTGCCCGCCGCCTCAAGCCCCCGGGCCACACCCGCCAACGTGCCGCCGGTACCGCAGGGCAAAACAACACAGTCAAAGGCTTTTTCAGCCGCAAGCTCGGCCAGCCTGCGTCCCAGCTCGATACACCCGGACACCCCGGTGGTATTGCTGCCACCTTCGGGCACCCAATACGCATCGGGGTGCTGCTGCGCCAGCGACTTTAGGTACTGCTCGTCTCCACGCAAGCGGTATTCCGTCCGCGATAGAAAAACCAGTTCCATGCCACGCTCCTTCGCATCACGCAGCATCGGTGTCAGAGGCTGGTCATGGTCCCCGCGCACAAAACCCAGGGTAGCCAAGCCCAGCGCCGCCCCACCCTTTGCAAGGGCGTCGAGGTGATTTGACCAGGCTCCGCCAAAGCTGGCGACTTTCCGATAGCCCTGCGCGCGCGCCTGCTCCAGATTTGGCAGCAACTTGAACCATTTGTTGCCCGCCACCGGGCCTTCCAGTTGATCCAGCCGACAAAGCGACAGGCTCACACTACCAAGCCGATCGTCAAAAACGGGCTGCAATTTCAATGGCGGGCAATTCACTAGCGCGCGGGGGAGGATTCAGGCGCAGCGATATCAGCTCCGGCAAACTTGCGATGCTCTTTGCAGCAATCACTTTCGCCAGGCCGGTAGTAAAAGGGTTTGAGGACTTTATCGATGGGCTGGCCACAGATTTGGCTACCCTCGTGGTCTTTGTGCCGACACACCGGCAGACGATAGTGCATCAGCCAATCCCGATAGCGATCTTCGCTGACACCACAACGCTCGGAAACGAAGGCAATGGGATTATTGAGATAGGCAGTCACTTCAGAGGGCGCCAGCACCAGATGCTCGATCCCCGGATGGAAGGCCACAAAGGTAATGCCACTGTCGGTCATTCGCTGCAAGACCTGACCACTGTCGTTCTTCATCAGCGAACTGATTTCATATTTCGCCTTCGCCAGCTCATCCCGCAACTTGGCAATTTGCTGATCCCGCAAGTGCAACTCGGATTCGCGCATGGCAATACGCTCGCCCAGCTCCGCCGACAGCGCCTCCAGCTTGTTCTGTGTCTCTACGGCAAACTGCTCATGCAGTATGGCCACTTCTGCCGCGTACTCTGAACTGCCTCGCTTCAGCGACTCTTCATAACGATCCCGGATTTTATTGAATTGCAACTCGTACTTGTCGAGCGCCTCTTTCAACTGCAGCTCGCGGCGTCGCGATTTAGACAGGCGCTGCTTCAGCTCGTGAATGGCCCTGTCACTCTGCTCGAGACGATCCACGTACTCCGTTTCCAGCCTCTCGCGCTGGCGCTGATATCGCTCCGCCAAAGTTCGCTGTTCAAGCGCCTGCTGCTTCCGCAAACCCTCTATCCGGCGCCGGTATTTGCGGTTAAAGCGGGACTGCTGCACGTTTTGGTTCTGCGCCAACGGGGCCGATGACGAGGCAGCAACACCGGAGGAATTTGCAGCGGGCGGCGCGGACCGCTGCACCACCAAACCGAGTTTGTTGCGCTTCACCGCGCTAACCAGAAGATCCAGGGTCGTCATACTGCCCTGCATATCAGGATCCCAGAGCTTGTCCTTGTACCAGGCCACCGGGCAGACACTGCGACAGGCCAGACGAATTTTGCCCTCCCCCAGATCCGGCCCGGCCTGACCATGGTCGGCCAGGTGCTGCAGCGGGATATTCCAGTTTGGGTCGACCTGACCATCTTCAAGGAAGGGGACGGTGAAAAACACAGCGGCCTGAATGGTCAGCCGGGGACTGATTTGCAGATAAACGGCTTTGACAATACGGTTGGCGTAGTCTGACAGGCCGATAAAGCCATCCAAGACCGCCTCAAATTCGGGGTACAGGATTTCCTTATCCACCAGATCGGACTTGAAAAAAATGACCGCTTCGTTGGTTCCCGGCTGTATATCGAGCATGCTCGCTCCGCACGTGATGCCACACAGGACAAGGCGCCTGCTACAGTAAATCCACTCAATAGTAACCCTGAATCAATAACTTAACAGGGAACACTATCACACTACTGCAGTGACGCCCGCGACGGACTTCAGCAGACAAGCCCTTGTCTTCACTCGATTAAAGCATGGCACCAGAGGGCAAATCGAGTGTTTATTCCCCGCTCAGATAGGCATAGCATGTATACACCTATTACACGACATAACAAACCAGTAGCCCGTTCAGCCAGTGAGGATTTGAAATGAGCAATCTAGCGACTGCCACACCCGCATCAAGCGCCACCCCGGACACAGCGCAACTCTCCCGCATTGATGAGGTATTCAATCGCCAAAAGCAGGCGTCTCGCAAAAAGGCTTACCCGAGCATCGCCGAACGCATCGCCCACCTGGACCGCCTTGCCAAACTGCTGGAAGACCATCAGGACGCCATCGCTGAAGCCATCAGCACCGACTTTGGCAACCGCGCGGCCCAGGAATCCAAAGTACTGGAGATCTTTGGTCTGATCAGTGGTTGTCACTACACCAGAAAACGCCTGAAGAAATGGACCAAACCCCAGAAGCGCCACGTTGGCTTGGCGTTTTTCGGCGCCAACAACACGGTTGTGCCCCAGCCCAAGGGTGTCGTCGGTATCGTCACCCCCTGGAATTACCCACTATTTCTGGCCCTCAGCCCCGCCATCAGCGCCCTTGCAGCAGGCAATCGCTGCATCATTAAAATGGCGTCGAACTCCCAGACACTGGCGCGACTGATGGACAAACTGATCAGCGAAGCCTTTGACGATACCGTGCTTTGTGTCGTACCCGGCGTTTCGGCCCAGGACTTTACCGACCGCCCGTGGGATCATCTGATCTTTACCGGCTCACCGGCCACAGGAAAAACCGTGATGGCCACTGCCGCCAAATACCTGACCCCGGTCACCCTGGAGCTGGGCGGCAAATCGCCCACCATCGTTGCTGAGGACTACCCGCTTGAAACCGCCGCTGAACGCCTGCTATTTGGCAAATACCTGAACGCCGGCCAGACCTGTGTGGCACCTGACTACGTGTTTGTGCCTCGCAACAAAGTTGAGGCGTTTGTTTCGGCTGCCAAAACGGTGCTGCAGAAACGCTACCCCCGACTGGACACCCCCGATTACACTTCAATCATTGATGAGAAGTCCTACCAGCGGCTGAAAGAAACACTGGCCGATGCCACAGGCAAAGGCGCCAAGGCGATTAACCTGCTGGATCAAGCCGCCAACGATGACAGTCTGCGCAAGATTGCGCCGCACATTGTTTGCGATGTCGACAACGACATGACCATTATGCAGGAGGAAATTTTCGGCCCTCTGCTCCCGATAAAACCTTACGATTCCATCGAAGAGGTAATCGAATACATCAACGCCAACGAACGGCCACTGGCCCTCTACCTTTATAGCAACGATAAAAAGCTGCAGGAGCAGGTCATCTACAACACCCTGTCAGGAGGCATGTGCCTCAACGACAGCGTAGTGCACGTTGCACAACACGACATGCCCTTTGGCGGTGTGGGCAACAGCGGCATGGGGCACTATCACGGCTACGAGGGGTTTGTGGAATTTTCCAAGATGCGCCCCATCTTCAAGCAGGGCCCTATCAGTGGCCTACTGATGATGGCACCGCCCTACGGCGACTTTTTCGACAAAATGTACAAGATGATGTTGAAGCTGAAGCTGTAAGCGAATCAGACGCACGCAGAAGCAACAGGCATAAAAGAGCCCGCCCACTGGCGGGTTCTTTTTGTTCCGGACTTTTTTCGACGCATAAAAAAACCCGCTCGATGGCGGGTTTCTTTATTTGTTTGGCGGACCGGACGGGACTCGAACCCGCGACCTCCGGCGTGACAGGCCGGCATTCTAACCAACTGAACTACCGGTCCGCTTAACAAAGTACCTCGTTTAAATTGGTGGGTGGTGACGGGATCGAACCGCCGACCCTCTGCTTGTAAGGCAGATGCTCTCCCAGCTGAGCTAACCACCCCCCGAACGAGTGGTGCGCATTCTACCGGAAACCCGGATCGTGTCAAACGCT
>JBFHCW010000029.1:0-15775 GCA_041585035.1 Litorivivens sp. | reverse complement strand
CTGCAACCAGACCACCCAGGATGATCAACCAGTCTCTGACGTTCAGTTCCATCGACTCCCCGCGCTCCCCCCTAAGTAACTGAAAGTGTTATGACTGCCAGACGAATAACCAAGATGGCGATATTCTGGCACCGCTTGCGCCGACATACCAGCTGACAATTTACCAGCTCCCGCGCTCGCCTGAGCGACGCTTACATGGCCGCCATTTCGGCGGCTTCTTCCAGATCCACAGAAACCAGTCGCGATACGCCCGGCTCGTGCATCGTCACACCCATCAACTGCTCGGCCATTTCCATGGCGATCTTGTTGTGTGTAATAAAGATGAATTGCACCTGATCTGACATTTCCTGAACCATGCGCGCGTAGCGGCCTACATTGGCATCGTCCAGCGGCGCATCCACCTCATCCAGCATACAGAACGGTGCCGGGTTCAGTCGGAATATGGAAAAGACCAAGGCTATCGCCGTCAGCGCCTTCTCCCCACCGGAGAGCAGGTGAATGGTGCTGTTTTTCTTGCCCGGCGGTCGCGCCATGATGGCGATACCGGTATCCAGCAGGTCATCGCCGGTCATTTCCAGATAGGCGCTGCCACCGCCAAAGACCTTCGGAAACAGTTCCTGCAGGCCGGTATTGACCTGATCAAAGGTTTCCTTGAAGCGGTTACGGGTCTCCCGGTCGATCCGACGGATGGCCGACTCCAGGGTTTCCAATGCCTCGATCAAATCATCGTTCTGCGCATCGAGATAGCGCTTGCGCTCGGACTGAGACTGATACTCGTCGATAGCAGCCAGGTTAATGGCACCGAGGCGCTCAATCCTGCGGGCAACCTGTTCGAGCTGGCTCTGCCATTCACCCTCAGTTGCCTCTTCAGGCAGTTCTTGCAGCACCTCGTCCAGATCGTGTTGCCCCTCGGCCAGCTGCTCCTGCAGGGTGCGACGGCGTACCTGCAGTTCCTGGTTTTCAAGCCGGGCCTGTTCCAGTTTACTCCGCGCCGTCTGCAGGCGGTTGTCCACCTCGGTGCGTTTGCGATCCAGCTCACGCATGATGTGGTCGACGCTGTCGACCTTGCGCCGCGCTTCCTGCAGCTCCTCCTCAACGGTAAGACGCTGCTCCAGACGCTCTTCCAGTTCGAAGCGCATTTCTTCAATCGGATCACCGCTCTGCGCCAGCGATTCCTTGATCTCTTCGCGGCGTTTTTCCAGCAAGGCCACCTGATCATTCGCCCGCGCAATGGCCTGGGCAACGGACTCAAGCTGTGCACTCAGACTCTGGGAGCGCATCGCCAACTGGTGGGCATGATCCTTATCATGGCGGGCTTTCTGACGGGCCGCATCCAGCGTCGCACGCAGCTCATCGCGCTCGCGCATTAATTCCTCGCGACGCCCGGAATCCATTTCCATGGCTTCGATCGCTTCCGACAGTACCGCCCGCGCTTCACTCAGCGATTCCTGTTCCTGGCGGTATTGGGCGCGCTGCTCTTCCAGATCGGTGCGCAGGCGCTCCCGGCGGGTATTAATCTGCTCGATACGGGCCTGTTGGGCACTCAACCGGGAGTTCAATTCACCGTGCTGGCGGCTGTGCTGTTGGATCTCGCGCTGCAACTGGTCACGCTGGGCTTCCATATCGCCAATGGCGTCACGCTTGCTTTGCAATTCCTGATCAATGTGCTGCAGGCGCTCTTCGGATTCGGCAATGCGTTCGGTGAGTTCCTGAAGTTCCTGCTGGCGCTTGATCACGCCCTGTTCGTTGTCATCCGGGCGCGCTACCCGCACCCAGTTAGGACCAACCCAAACACCCTCCGGAGTAATCAGGGATTCACCAGCCTGAAGATCACTGCGCCGGGCCAGCGCCTCACTGAGCGTGTCAGCGGTTAGCACACTGCTCAACATCGGCGCGAGCGCCTGACTGCCTCGCAACTTGCTCGCCAGACTGTCAGCACGGGTCGGGCCGACAGCCGCGCCTACCAGTGTCAGCTGACCTTTACTGAGTTCGGACAGTGACTCTGCCAACTGATCTATCGCACTGACGCTGACGGCCTGCAGCCGATCGCCCAGCACCGTTTCAACGGCCTGCTCCCAGCCACTGTCAACGTCCAGTTGTTCTGCAGCGCGGGGCGCGTCACTCAGATCATTGCCGGCCAGCCAGGTTTCAACCGACTCGCCCTGCCCCATGGCAGCCTGCTGCAGCGCTTCCAGTGAGGCACGGCGGCCTTTCATGGTCTGCAATTCACTGCGTACGGTGTTCTGTTCGTCGTTCAGGCTTTGCAGGCTGTCGCGGGCTTCGGCAATGCCCGGCAGCAAGTCATCGAGCTGCTGCTGGCGCTCTTCGCCCTGCATCTCCATCTCGGCCAGCTGCTCGCGCAGTACGTCCAGCTCACCGTCATCATCACTGGCGACGAGGGTTTCGCCTTCCGCTTCGGTCTTCTGGATTTTGTCCTGCAACCGCTGCAGGGTCAGCTCCAGATGCTGGATCCGCGACTGCTGTACTTCCGCTTGTTGCCGCGGCGCAGCGGCCGTCTGGTTGAATTCGTCCCAGCGCTGCTGCCAGTCGCTGTGGGCTTCTTCCGCTTCGGTCAGCGCGTTGAGCGACTCTTCTTCCTGAGCCTGGGCTAGCTCCAGCTCGGGGGTTACACCCTCCAGCTCTTCTTGCCAACGCCCGACTTTCTCGCTGTCACTGGTAAGGTGGGATTTGGCCTCTTCATAGTCGCGATTGACGCGATCCAGATCTTCGGCCAATTGCCGGCCGCGATCCTGTTGGTGCTTGATGCTCTGCTCGATGCGGCTGACTTCGGCACCGAGACTGTAGTAGCGCCCCTGCACCTGATTCAGGGCATCATTGAGCTGGGTCAGGTTGTCGCGCTGCTTCTCGCTGTTGGTTTCGATCGACTGGCGCTCTGTGACCACCGACTCGACTTCCACCTCCAAATCGCGGATGTGGGCTCCGCGCTGTTCTACCTTGTCGTTGATGCCGCGCCACTGCAGGGCTTGAAGCTGTGCTTTAAGTTGACGCTCTTCTGCTTTGAATTCTTTGTATTTTTCCGCCGACTTTGCCTGTCTTTCAAGGTGCTGGAGCTGACGCTCCATCTCGTCGCGCAAGTCGGTCAGCCGCTCCAGGTTCTCACGGGTGCGGCGCATCCGATTTTCGGTTTCACGGCGACGCTCCTTGTACTTTGAGATCCCCGCCGCCTCTTCGATAAATACTCGCAGGTCTTCCGGCTTAGCCTCGATCAGCCGGGAAATCATACCCTGCTCGATAATGGCGTAGCTGCGAGGCCCCAATCCGGTGCCGAGAAAGATATCGGTGATGTCCCGACGGCGGCATTTAGTGCCGTTCAGAAAATACTCCGAAGTGCCTTCCCGGGTGACCTTGCGCTTGATGGCAATCTCACTGAAGCTGGCGTATTCACCGCCGAGTTTGCCTTCGCTGTTGTCGAACACCAGCTCAATGGAGGCCTGCCCCACCTCTTTGCGATTGACCGAGCCGTTAAAGATAACGTCGGTCATCGACTCGCCGCGCAGGTTCTTGGCAGAGCTCTCCCCCATTACCCAACGCACCGCGTCGATGATATTGGACTTGCCGCAACCATTCGGCCCGACTACGGCTGCCAGATTACTGGGAAAAGAGACCGTGGTCGGATCGACAAAGGATTTGAAGCCCGCCAGCTTGATGCATTTCAAACGCATAGAATTGACTACCAGTAATTAGAGTATCTAATTGATTTTATTCTTTAAACAGCTTGAAATTGATACAGGACAAGAACCCAATGCGGCCCTGTACAAAGATTGCGCTAGTTTAACGAGTATTGCCGGGAGGCTCTACGCCGGGGACAGTTTTTTTTCCCCGGCTACGGCCCGGCCACTTTATGAAGTGTGCATCATCAGGGAATGCGCTTATCCAGCACCAGTCGCACAGGTCCTTCATGCTCGCGCCAGCGCAGCGGCCCGTATTCACCCTGAAAATCACCACTCCCCGGAGTCACTGCACCGGAGAGTGACAGGCGTGCGGTAAGTTGAATCTGATCGTGTTGGCTCAGGGAAAGATCGGCGCGCATGGCATCAGCCGGGGTCAGCACCACGCGTTTGGGCCACTCTCCCGCCGGACTGCTGCGCACAACCGCCAACGGCAATGCGCTGCCATCTGCCGCTTTCGCAAAGACATAAAGTACGCCCTGCCCGGGAATATCCGCCGGCCCTTCAACCACCACTTCGATACCCGACAGCTCGCCGCTGGCCAACGCCAATTGCTTGGCCCGGGTCTGGGCCTGACGAATTATCTCGGCCTGCGGCGCCTGCGGGTGCAGATTACCGAGCAAGGTCGACCAGTATCCAACTGCCGCCACGTACTCCTCGCGCTCAAAGGCGTCCATACCCAACATGCCAAGTGCCGTAGTCTGGTTCGGTTGCAGAGCCACCGCGCGCTGCATCAGCTCTCGCGCTTCAGGGCTGAGGCGACGCTCTGCCTGCAGAAACAGAGCCTGGGCCAGCTGCGCCATAATAGCTGCGTTATCGGGCGATTGAGCCAACAGCGTACGATAGCTTTCAACGGCTGCGTCGTAGTCACCCCGCTCTACCGCCAACTGGGCATACCAGTAGCGCAATTCGGGATTATCCGGGCGATACCCAAGACTGGTTTCAATGGCCTCAGACAATTGAGCAATATCTTCGGGTGAAAAGCGGCGTTTTCCTTCCAGGGTCTGCTGTAATTGGCGAACTTCCAGCTCGGGCCAGGCACCCAGCTGGCGATATAGTCCGAGACCGACAAGCAGAAACAGCAACGCCAGCCCAGCCACAGCCAGCCAACCCAGGCTTTCCCGGCGCTGCGCCTGCTCCGGCGCGCTGTTTTCCTCCAACAACTGCCGCTCGAGGTCGGTCTTCAACTGCTGAAAAAGAGGTTCATCCAGAGCGCCGCGATCACGCTCGGCATCCAGCTCCTGTAAGCGCTGACGAAACACATCGCTACCAGCGACCACCTGCGCCGAACGGGAAGTACTGCCACCCGACAAAGCCCACCAGAGTGCAGCGACAAAAACGCAGCCAAAAACCGCAATAAGGGCATATAACTCAGCCATCCTGTCGATTCTCCAGCACCGCTTTAAGCCTCGCCTGTTCGGCCTCACTCAAGGCGTCATTGCCTGTTCTGGGCTTTGCCACACCGCGCGACAATCGCCACCAGACCAGAGCGCCTATCAGCACCAGCAACAGCGGCCCCAGCCAGAGGGCAACGGTTTCGAGTGTCAGGCGCGGCCGGTACAGCACGAAGTCCCCATAGCGGCTGTGCATGAAGGTCAGAATTTCCTGATCGCTTTTGCCTTCCTGTATCAGGCGATAAACTTCCGCGCGCAAATCCTTGGCGATAGGCGCATCAGAGCCGGCTAGATTCTGGTTTTGGCATTTAGGGCAGCGTAGTTCGTCAATCAAGGCGTTATAACGACGGCGCTCAGCGTCGGAGTCAAAGGGATAGGCCTCAACGACCGCCAGAGCGGCGCACGACAGCAGACCCAAGCAAAGTACAAGTAACAGTCGGCGCATCAGAGCGCGCCCTCCGCTGCAATCTGCTCCAGAAGAGGAACAAAGCGGCGTTGCCATATTTTTTCATCGAGCCCGCCCTGATAGCGCATCCGAACCTTGCCAGCGCTATCCACAACAAAGGTTTCCGGCGCACCGGTCACGCCGAGGTCCAGCCCGAGTTTGCCGCTGGCATCGACAATATTGACGGCGAAGGGATTGCCTTTGGATGCCAGCCATTGTCGGGCCTTGTCAGTATCATCCTTGTAATTGATCCCAAAGACAGCCACCTCATTTCGCGCTGCCAGGTCAACCAGGAAGGGATGCTCATAGAGGCAGGTTGGGCACCAGGTTGCCCAGACATTAACGATGCTGACCTTCCCTTTGAGCAGACTCTCATCGACCTCGCGCTCGCCGAGCAAGGCGGGCAAGCGAAATGCCGGGAACGGTTGACCAATCAGGGCCGAGGGTAACGCCTTCGGATCGTACTCCCCTTCACTGACTTGGGTTTCGACCGCATAAAACAGGGCTGCCAGCAGTAGAAACACCAGCAGTGGAATAAACAGTTTCAAGCGCCCCACATCACACCTCCTCTCGCAAGCGCTGCAGACGGTAACGCTTGTCCATGACCGCCAGCAGTGCACCCAGGGCAACCAGCGCGCCGCCGAGCCAGATCCAGCGAACCAGCGGTTTGTAGTGCACCCGCACCGCCCACGCCGAGTCGCCCAGCGGCTCACCCAGCGCCACATAGACATCGCGCAGCAAACCCGCATCAATGCCTGCCTCTGTCATCACCTGCTCACCGCGCGCATGATAGCGCCGTTTTTCCGGCCGCAGATGCGCAATTTCACGACCATCCGACCAGAGCCTGATATCGCCCTGGGTGCCCGCGTAGTTCGGCCCGGTGACGGCCGAGGTACCGCGGAATTCCACCCGGTAATTGCCGACGTCCAGCGAGTCTCCCGCGGCCATACGCAGGTCACGCTCCGAAGAATACAGACTTACCACCGTAACGCCCATTACCGCCACGCCGAAACCGACGTGCGCTAGAATCATCCCCAGATAGGAGCGTCTCAATCGTCTGAAACCCTTGCTCCAGCTGGATGCCGTGCGCGTCTGCTGGATCACACTGCGTACGCTCGCGAACACCAGCCACAAACCAAAAAACAGGCCCAGAGCCGCCAGCCACTGCCATTCCCCCCACGCGAAGGGCAGCAACAGCGCGACGATCAAAGCCAGTACCAGTGGCTCGCGTACCAGTGCTTTCAATCCCCGTGTCTGCTTCCACTGACTGAACATGCCAAAGCCGGTCAGCATTGCCAGACCGCAGGCGAGCGGCACAAACATGGCGTTAAAGTACGGCGGGCCAACCGAGTATTTGCCCTGCCCCAAATAGTCCATCACCAGCGGAAACAACGTGCCGAGCAAGACTACCAGTGCCGCACAGACCAGCAGGATATTATTGGCCAATAGCAGCGACTCGCGCGAAATCTTGGCAAAGGTGGGACGAAATGCCGACTCCGGTGCCCGCAAGGCATAGAGCGTTAACGAGCCGCCGATTACAACAAACAGGAAGCCGAGAATGTACAGACCGCGGGTGGGGTCCGAGGCGAAAGAGTGAACCGAGGTCAGTACCCCCGAGCGCACCAGAAACGTGCCGAGCAGACTCAGGGAGAAGGCAAATATCGCCAGCAACAGGGTCCAGTTTTTAAAGGCGCCCCGCTTCTCTGTCACCGCCAGCGAATGCACCAGCGCCGTGCCCACCAGCCAGGGCATAAACGAAGCGTTCTCCACCGGATCCCAGAACCACCAGCCGCCCCAGCCAAGTTCGTAATAGGCCCACCAGCTTCCGAGCGTGATGCCGGCAGTGAGAAAAGCCCAGGCAATATTGGTCCAGGGACGCGCCCAGCGCGCCCAGCTCGCATCGAGCCGTCCGCGCACCAGTGCAGCAATGGCAAAGGCAAACGCGACAGAAAAACCGACATAGCCGAAATACAGCATGGGCGGGTGAATCACCATGCCCGGGTCCTGCAGCAGGGGGTTGAGATCCTGACCGTCTGCCGGAGTCGCTATGAGCTCGCGATCAAAGGGGTTGGAGGTAAACAGCATGAAGCTGATAAATCCAACGGCTATCGCACCCATGGTCGCCAGCACAACCGCCTTTACAGGAACGGGGATATGCTTGCCCGTCAGGGCGACCGCCGCGGTCCAGCCCGCCAGAATCAGCACCCAGAGCAACAGAGATCCTTCATGGCCGCCCCACAGGGCGGTAAATTTATAGTGCATGGGCAGCTGGGTGTTGGATTGCAGCGCCACGATGGAAACACTGAAATCATCCCCTAGAAAAGCTGCCGCCAGACAGGCAAAAGACACGCTGACCAAGGCCATTTGAATCAGCGCAAGGCGATTGGCGCTGGCCAGCAGTGTCTGATGGCCGAGGGCGTAGCCCAGTGCCGGCACGCCCGCCAGCAACAGAGACGTACAAAACGCCAGCACCAGCGCGAAGTGACCTATTTCAGGAATCAATGCATACCTCGTGAGTTCTGAACTCTGACATCAATATTGCGGCTTGGACGACGCGTCGGATTGAACCGGCGACTGGGCTTTGGCTTTTTCCAGCGCATCGCTGACTTCGGGCGGCATGTAGTTCTCGTCGTGTTTGGCCAGCACCTGATCCGCATGAAACAGACCCGCCTCGTCCAACTGGCCCGATACCACAACGCCCTCGCCTTCGCTGAACAGGTCCGGCAGGATGCCCGTGTAGGTGACCGGTACATTGGCCTGATAATCGGTGACGATGAAACTGACCTGCAGACTGTCACTGGCGCGCTTTATGCTACCTTCCAGCACCATTCCGCCCGCGCGGATATCGCGTCCAACCGGCGCCTTGCCCGCCGCGATATCAGACGGGGGATAGAACAGGTTAATATTCTCGCGCAGGGCATAACCCAGCAACGCTGCCGCGACGGCGGTACCGGCAATAATCAGCAGCACAATGGCTAGACGCTGTCGACGAACCGGATGCATTACTGGTCCTCCGTACGACGCAGAAAGCCACGCAGTTCACGCAATTGCCGGCGCTTTGCCGCCAGCGGCTGCGCCACCAGCGCAATCAGGGTGACCAGAGTAATGGCGTAAGCCGACCAGACATAGGGTCCGTGCCCCTCCATGGCCAGCAACTGTGAAAAGCTCTCGAAAAACATGCTACCTCGGTAGAATCAGATCGCGCACCCAGCGCGTATTGCGCTCGCGGTGCAGAATTTCGTTGCGTACCTGCAGCAGCAGAACCCAGCCGAAAAAACAGTAAAACCCGGTGATGGTCAGCATTAACGGGCGCAACATCTCCGGATGAATAGACGACTCCCCGGTAAAGCTGATACTGGCGGGCTGGTGCAGGCTGTACCACCACTCTACTGACCAGTAAATGATGGGGATGTTCACTGCGCCTACCAGCGCGAGGATGGCACTGGCGCGCCCTGCCGCCTCTTTGTTATCGAAGGCTTCGTAGAGGGCGATGATGCCGATATAGAGGAAAAACAGAACCAGCACCGAAGTGATTCGCGCGTCCCACACCCACCAGGTACCCCAAGTCGGTTTCCCCCAGATGGCACCGGTTATCAGGGCCAAAAAGGTCAGCGACGCGCCGATGGGTGCCGCGCATTTCACCACCATGTCGGCCAGCTTGATACGCCAGATCAGGCTGATGCCGCCCGCGGTCGCCATCATCAGATAACCCGCCATGGCTACCGCTGCCGCCGGCACGTGAATATAGATAATCCGGAAGCTATTGCCCTGCTTGTAGTCCGGCGGCACAAAGGCCAGCCCCCAGACAACGCCTACAATAAGCGATACCACGCTGAGTACCGCCAACCAGGGCAGCACACTGCCGCTCAACTGGTAAAACCAGCGCGGCGAACTCCATTTATGAAACCAGGCCCACATAACGACTCATCACATCCACGCCCCGAAATGGCGCGCTAGTATACCGCATGCACCGACAGATTCATTCCAAACCGTCATGCCGCCGCAGCCCTTAGCCCAAAGCCCCTTCTACTAAAGCAGCTCACTGATCGCGGCTTACTCGCAGCGCCCCGGCGATGGCCAAGGGCGCCACCACCAAAAACAGCGCCGCCATGGCACCCAACAGGGCCAGTGGCGCCGAGCTATCCACACCCTGCACCGCGCGCTGCACCGCAGCACTGCCAAAAATCAACACCGGTACAAACAGGGGTAACACCAGCAATGACAGCAACACACCGCCGCGCTTGAGCCCTACTGTCAGGGCTGCGCCGATCGCGGCAATAAAGCTCAACACCAGCGTTCCCAGCCCCAGACTCGCTAGCAGTGCCGGGATACCCTCTGATGGCATATGCAACATCAAAGCCAACACCGGCGACAACAAGGTCAAGGGCACCCCACTGAGCAACCAGTGGGAGAGCACTTTCAGCAAACTGGTCAGATAGAGTGAAACAGGGCTGAGTAGCAGTTGCTCCAGCGTGCCGTCGTCAAAGTCAGCGCGGAACAGTCCGTCACTGGCCATCAGCACCGACAGCAGCGCCACGATCCACAAAATTCCCGGAGCCATTCCAGCCAACAGAACGGGTGAAGGCCCCAGCCCCAGAGGAAATAGCGCGCAGACGATCAGGAAGAAAAACAGTGGATTGGCAACGTCGCTGCCCCGGCGCAGACTGACCAGCAACTCGCGTCGCAACAGCAACCAGCAAAGTCCCAGATTCATAACGCCCCCAGACTCAGCGAGCGCAGCCCATCCATATCACGTAAGGCGTGATGCGTGGTCAACACCACCACCCCGCCGTCGGCAGCAAATTCGGCAATCCAGCCCTCCAGCTCAGCAACCGTCTGCCGATCCAGCGCGGTAAAGGGCTCATCCAGCAACCACAGGCTCGCCGTCACCAGAAACAATCGTGCCAAGGCCACCCGCCGCTGCTGCCCGGCGGACAACTGCCGACAGGGCACGTCTTCATAACCGCGAAGCCCTACCCGATTCAGAGCTGCCTGGATGGCGTCGACGGAGACCTCAGCGCCATTCAGTGCTGCCAGCCATTGCAGGTTTTCCAGCGGTGTCAGGCTCAGTTTCAGCGCAGACTGATGGCCAAGAAAGTGGCTTTCACTGCGCATTGTGTGACGACCACTGCCACGCAGTGGCTGTCCCCGGTAGCGCAGTTCGCCCGCGTAATCCGTGAACAGTCCGGCCAGAATCCGCAGCAAGGTGGTTTTACCGGAGCCATTCGGGCCGTCTACCCGAAGGATGTCGCCCGGCGACAGACTGAACGCAAGATCGCGCGCCAGGTCTCGATGATCGCGGGCGAAGCTCAAGCCCTGTATATCAAGCAGTGGCACCAAGGGGCCTTGCTCCTCGCCAGTGTGAAAGTGTGCAGAAGATAAAGCGGGGAATTATAAACGAGTTAAGCCGTTGTGTGCTGCCGTGATCACTCGGCAGCGCGAAACTGCCGCAGGGAGTCATCCAGCGACACCGGTGTTTTGACACTGTCCAGACTGGCGTCGATCCCCACCAGCCGGTCCTGGCAATACATCAGGGCCATCAGCAGATGATTGGGCAGCAAGGGCAGACGCGGCTCTCTGCCATGCTCGGCCAGCACGCCCTGTATGGCCGAGGCCGCATCGTCGAGGAGCCTCAATACTTCGGGGTTGGCGGCAACCACCCCTTGATCCAGCGCGGTCGCCAGCGATTCTGCAAGCCGGGTAAAGCCCTCCAGACTGTCACAGCCGGGCAAGCTCATCGATGCCCCTTTGAGGTTGTGAAAAGCGCGACGCACGCTCTGCATTCCGCCATCTGCCGCCTCGCCGCGCAGCAGGTTCGCCAGGATCTCGCGAACCTCCGCCAGCAACTCGGTTGCATCTTCGATAAAAAACTCTCGAAGTTCCGCGTCTTCTTCGGACAAAAACAACTGACTCACAAGTCACTGCTCTCCCGCGAGGCCGGCTTTTTTCTGCTCGCAAATATCTGTTCGATTTTTTCCTGCAAAACGGCGGCGGTAAAGGGTTTAACCACGTAGCCGTTCACACCAGCCTGGGCGGCTTCAACAATCTGTTCCCGGTTGGCGTCCGCGGTAACCACAAGCACCGGCAGCTTGCTCAGGCTGGAGTCGTCGCGTACGGCTCGCAACAATTCAAGCCCCGACATGCCCGGCATATTCAGGTCGGTAATCAAGAAATCGTAATCACCACTGTGCAACATGGGCAGCGCCTTGGCGCCGTCTTCCGCTTCATCTACCTGCTCGTAACCCAGCTTGCGCAGCAGGTTTTTAATGATTCTGCGCATGGTCGAAAAATCGTCAACAACCAGTATTTTCATTACTTGCCCAAAGACATCGGGAAAAAGAGTAACTCTTCCACAAAATAGAATGCTTAGCCAGCTCGTTTTACGGATTACTGAGACAAAAAAACCGCTCACAGGGAGCGGTTCAACAGGTGCATGTACGCCAAATGGCGCCAACCTGGACGGAGCGCCTGCTCAACAACAGCAGAGCTGCGGCCACTACTTCAGTCAATCAGTTAGCGAGGGACACCTGTGGGCGAGCATGACTCACTGGCTGTATCGGTAAATGGGATAACAGACTGCGCACCGAAGCCTCATTTTGCCCGTCAACATCCACTATCAGAAGGATTGCCCCCGCCGCAATATCATGGTGAAAACGTCTGATTTTGATGAGCCCCCAGAGCCATTCGGTAAGACCGAACAGCACTGCGCCCACTGCGCAGCCTACTGCAATAACCAGTGCAACACTGTCCCAGCTCCCCGAGCGCACTGCGATAATCGCAAGTAAAGCGGCACTGAGCGCAGCGCCGGTAACGACGCCCCGTCGGGCGCCGCGCAAAAGTTCTCTCGGCAGCCAGGGTGACAGGCATTGCAGATTTAGACGGCGCAACGCGGCCGCATCCGCTCCCAGCACATGAAAGTGCCGAGGAGAAAAATTCGGCAACCGCAGTAATTGCTTGGCTACCTGACCGGCGAACTCGGCCGACTCAGTCAGATAGAACAGACGCTTCATAAGGTGCCTCCCTAAGGTTTTTTTAGTTAGAAGGCAGCACCGACGGCAATGCATCGTAGATCGCTGTAATAGGATCAGTATAAATGAGACCGGCAACCCGACCTCGTGAGGATTACCAGCAACTAGATCGTTTTGGCATAACAAAGAGAGGGTTTTATAAGGTTAATCTTCCTTGCGCAGGGCGCGGGCCCGGTCCGCCGGCGAAACCAACTCTGTGAGCCGGATACCGAGCTGCTCATTGACCACAACCACTTCACCCCGGGCCACCAGCGAACCATTGACCAGAACATCCAGTGGCTCGCCAGCCTGACGTTCCAGCTCGACCACCGCTCCCTGGCGCAGATCCAGCAGGTCGCGTACCGAGATTTCAGCACTGCCTACCTCCATGCTGATGCGCACTGGGATATCCATCACCATATCCAGACTGGCACGGCTACTGGCCACCGGAACGTCGCCAGCGCGATCTTCCGCGCGGCCGGGGTCGCTCGGTATCATTGCGCCCTGACGCTGTTCGTCCAGTGTTTTGAATTCACTCATTGTCGACTCCTGACTTTCCCGTCTCCGGGTTTACAACCTTCACCGCCCAGTGCGCGCCGTAACTGCCGGCCTGCACCCGGTGAATAGGCACACCGCCTACCGTTAATTCCGATCCGCGGCGCAGATTCAGCGGCAAAAAATCACCAACCTGCAAGCCATCCAGCTCCTGAAGGCTAAGCTCCAGCTCCGCAACACGGCAGCGGGCGTTAACCATCACTCGGCTCAACTGCTGCTCTATCGACTCCCGCCACTGCCGCTCCGCTTCCGGTGAACGGGGCCGTGAACCCGCCTCGAGGCTGTCGCGCACGGGCTCGAGCATGGCTTCAGGCAAGACCAGGTGCACTTCACCACCGCCGCCAGCAATCTGAACCCTAAAGCCACAGATCACCACGTTGTCGTTCAAACCGGCAATGGCCGCCGAGGCCGGGTTATATTCCACGCCCCGCGGCTCACACTGTAGATCGATCACACTGCGCCACACATCACCAATATCGCGGTAAAAACGCTGCAGCACCGTGTCAATAACCTGCCGCTCAGTGTCGGTAAACTCCCGCCCCTCCACCTTGGTGTGGCGGCCGGAGCCGCCAAAAAAGAAATCCACCACGCGAAAGACCAGCCGCGCGTCCAGCATGACCAGTGCGGTCCCGGCAAGGGGTTTCATTTCTATCAGGTTCAGGCTGCTCGGCAGGTAAAGCCCGTGAACATAATCACTGTACTTGCGCACTAACACCGGCATCGGTTCTACGTCGACATCCTGGCGCACGACCGGCGTCGTGGCGGCCCGCAAACGCGCTGCCAACCGCTGGTTCAGTGCATCCAGCCCACTGAGACGGCCGCGCACAATGTGCTGCTGGGCGCTCAGGTCATAGCTGCGCACGCCGGGAACCGCCGCCATCGGTTTCACCTCGGCGTCCTCGGACGCCACCTGCTCCAGCAACGCGTCGATTTCTTCCTGCGACATCATATCGCTCATACTTCACCTGCCGTTGCCGGACTGGCCAAACGCAATTCGCCACTTAGCACAATATCGCCAGACGCGGCCATGCGCCTGACCATCAGCAATACGTCATTGGCCGACTGCTGAATCAACTCTGCGCCCAGCCCCGCGTATTGCTTGAGCAGCGGACGCAACGCGCGGGCGCGGCTGCGCGGCAGACGCTGCAAAAAACCCTCGCGGGTATCAGGCCGACAACTGAGCAAGGCGCGCGCCAACAGCTCATCCGGCAGCTGTTGTTCAACTTTCTGCCAGTCGCCGCTAGTCAGCCCCAGCAGGTCGTCCATGGTGAACATCTGCTCCTGAAGCAAGGCCGCCAGCCGGCGATCACGCTGGTAGACCTCTTGCAGCAGCACTTCCGACCAGTCAGCGGTAACAGATTTAAGAATGGCAGCGGCCTGGCGCTGGCCCGGCGGTGTTCGGTTCGGTTGATTGACCATGCTTTCCAAGCGCGATTCGATCAGGCGGGATACGGCCTCGGCAGCGGCGGGCTGCAGCTTGTCAATCTCTGCGACCCGCAACAACACATCGGCGCGGCCCTGCTCGGGCAGACTTTCCAGCGTACGGGTGGCTTTTTCGGTATCCAGGCTGGCAACCACAATGGCCTGTATCTGGGGATGCTCGCCGGCGATCATCTCGGCAATGGTATCCGCCTCCAGCCAGCGCAGGTTTTCCAGCAACGGAATATGAGCCTGCAGTTCCGGCGCACCGGCGATCAGCTGGGCCCGCTGCTCACCCAAAGCGCTTTCCAGCAGACTGCGGTAGTCAGCCTCGGATTTCACGCCAAAACCGGTAGCTTCCTGAACATCTTCAAAGAACTGTTTGACCGCGTAACGCAGCACCGTGCGCCGCACCCGCGCGATCCGCACCATGATATCGCCCAGCGTCTGCAGCTCACGCGGCAGCAACTGGCGCAACACGGATGCGGCCGTCGCCTTCGGCAGACTCAGTACAATAACGGCCGCCAGCTCACGCTGGGTCATGCCCCCGCTTCCAGCACTGGCGGCAGCCGCCGGGCGCATCCACAGACGCAACACCTGAGCAACTCTTGATGGGTCTTCCTCGGCGAGCTTGTGGAGGCTTTCCAGCTGCGCGTCGAGTTGATCTCGATAAGGATTGAGCGGACGGCGCCGTGCCAGCAGCCAGCCGACCGAGCCGCCACCGCCGAGCAGCAGCAGTCCAAGCAACATCAGGATAGGCGTCGAGGGCTCACCGCTTGCTGTCGCTTCGCCGTGGACCATGGGCAAGAACGACAGAATCAGGTCGTCAGCGCCGCCAAAATCCAGCCCGGCAACACGCCCCAGCAACGTGCGCAGCTCGGCTTCGGTGTAGTCAGCGCGTAAGCGGCTATCGACCACCAACACAATGCGGTGGCCCTTGCCTCGCGTGGAAACCTCAAGGTGGTAGGCCGAACGGCCAAAGATCGTATCGAGCAGCCCGCCAATCTTTTCCTGGATAAAGGTCAATTCACGCTGGTCTATGCTGCCTGCCGGCAGGCCCGGTTGCGCATTCGCTGTGGGAAGAAAACAAAGCCAAAGTGCCAGCACCGTGCTGACACACAGAAGGGCTTTTTGGAGCTGGCGAGCGGATATGGGCATGGAAGCGGACGCTTTTCGCGAAAAACACCTTATTTACCGATAGTTTGGGGTATTTATCAAGCTCAGTGTCCAGGACTGCCGAAAACTGTGATTCCAATCAGCCGAGGT
>JBFHCW010000028.1:0-15817 GCA_041585035.1 Litorivivens sp. | reverse complement strand
TACTACCTCGTTCTGTTTGTCATAACTCCCCTGCCTGGCTCAGCATAAAAAACGTAAACAAATGAATCGAGGTTAAGTCATGTCAAAAGCAACTGGCAAAGTGAAGTGGTTTAACGAAACCAAAGGCTTTGGTTTCATTCAGCAGGAGCAGGGCCCTGATGTCTTTGTCCACTTCTCTGCCATTCAATCCGAGGGCTTCAAAACACTGGCCGAAGGCCAGGACGTGGAATTTGAAGTACAGCAGGGACAGAAAGGTCTGCAGGCCGCAAACGTAACTGCCCTGTAAATACCACTGGCGCAATGCCAGGGTCATAAAAACACCAGCCTCGCGCTGGTGTTTTTATTTGTAGATAAAGAAACAGTGATGAATGGGTTTGCCAGGGCGGCTGAAATCCGGATCCAGCGACCAGTCCGTTTTATCCTCTACCCGATAGCGCTCGCGCAGCGATTCTTCCAGTTTGAAATCACGGCGGTTGTTGGAAAAAATCAGCAGGCCACCCGGGTTCAACAGTCGCATGGCTCCATCGACCAGTATGTCCTGATCCCGCTGCACATCCAGCACCGTATCCGTACGTTTGGAATTGGAGAAGGTCGGCGGGTCAAGCAGAATCAGATCAAAGGTCTTGTCGCTCTCTTTCAGCCACTCAACGCAATCCGCCTCGATGGTATGGTGGCGCGCCTCACTCATGCCGTTAAGCGACAGATTCTCCCGCGTCCATTGCAGATAGCGCGGAGACAGATCAACGCTGGTCGTCCACTTGGCTCCACCCAGCGCCGCGTGAACTGAAGCGGATCCGGTGTAGCAGAATAGATTCAGAAACGAACGCCCGTTGGCGCGCGCCGCAATTTCCAGGCGCACACGGCGGTGATCCAGAAAGAGACCGGTATCGAGAAAATCCTTCAGGTTGACCAACAGCTTTGCCTGGCCTTCCTGAACCGTCAACATCTCGTTGCTGCGCTGTTCGCGCTGATACTGGGCTTTACCGCGCTGGCGGCGGCGCTGTTTCAACACGATGCGCTCTGGCGGAATGCCGGTAGCCGCCGGCAGCCCCGCCATCACCTCGCGCAGGCGTGCTTCTGCCTTTTCTTCTGAAATCGACGCTGGCGGTGCATATTCCGCGACCACCAGCCAGTCGCCATAGCAATCTACTGCCACCGCATATTCCGGCATATCGGCGTCATACAGGCGGTAGCAGCTCACCTGCTCGCGCTTGAGCCATTTTTCGAGCCGTTTGCGGTTCTTCTGCAAACGGTTGCTGAACATCCGTGCGCCTTCGCTCAAGGGAAGGCTGCTGCCGCCACTGGCCTGTTCGCTTTCCCGGTGGCGAATCTGGTTATCCGCCTGCAAATCAAACAGCAGCAGCCGTGATTCGATGGAACCATTAAGCATCCGGTACTGCTGATGGCTGTGCCAGGCCATAGCCTTGCCGAGGTGTGGGTTGCCGGTAATGACCGCCGCGCGCCAACCGATAAAATCCTTCAGCGCAGCGCCCAGATAGCGATACAAGTGGACCAGAGAAGCCTCATCACCCAGACGCTCGCCATAAGGCGGGTTACAAACCACAAGCCCCGTTGGCAAGTCTGTATGTGTGGGCTTGGCAAATTCCGCCAATTCCCTGCGTGACACCCGAACCCGCCCCTTAAGCCCGGCACTTTCAATATTCTGCTGCGCGGTCGCCACCGCCGAACCACTGGCGTCATAACCGCGAATTTCGGGCCATTGCCGGTCGAACCCCTGTCGACGGCGCTCCAGGGCTTCCTCCCGCAGCCGGGCCCACAGCGCCGGCACATGTCCCTGCCATTGATCAAAACCCCAGCGCCGACGGAGCAGACCCGGGGCTATATCCATCGCCATCCAGGCCGCCTCAATCAGTAAGGTGCCCGAGCCACACATGGGGTCGATCAGGGCGCCGCCGCGAGCCGCCATTCCGGGCCAATCGGCGCGCAGCAGAATGGCACTGGCCAGATTTTCCTTCAGCGGCGCGAGACCACCCCGGCTGCGATAACCCCGCCGATGCAAGCTTTCACCGGACAGGTCCAGCGATACGATGGCCCGCCCCTTGCGCAATCGGATATGGATACGCAGGTCCGGGCGGTCCTTGTCGATGCTGGGGCGCTCGCCGCAGCGCTCGCGAAAATAATCAACAATCGCATCTTTGCAGCGCAACACCCCGAACTGACTGTTTTTCAACCAACCCACCTTACCCTGCAGGTCGATGGCCAGCGTTGCCGTCGGCAGCAGATGCTCTTCCCAAGGCAGTGATTTAACCGCACTGTAGAGCGCATCCGCGCTGTCGACCTCAAATTCACCCAGGGTCAGGAATATGCGGTTGGCCAGACGCGACCACAAGCAGGCCCGATAAGCGGTTTCCAGGTCAGCGTGAAAATAGACGGTACCCACGCTTTCACGCAGGTTACTTGCGCCGAGACTGCTCAGCTCTGACACAAGCAGACCTTCAAGTGACTTAGGACAACTGGCTCGGAGGGGGATTAATGCCGGATTGGCGTCAGATTCTGACAAAACGTTCTCTGCCTGATTGGAAAAGGTTGGCTACAGCGCCCACCATCCGTGACTTATAAAGTTACCGCCTAAGTAGAGGGCAGCATATAAACAATTGGTCTTCGTCAGCGGCGCGCAAATCTGCTTATATCGTGAGTCTGCAGAGCGCAATTCTAGCATCCCTCTTGGGTGCTACACAGTAGGGATTGCTGTTTCGCGCTCCTGCAGCGACCAAACCTCAGTCCAATCTTGTACTGACCGTTCCATCAGGGAGATTCTTAACCTATGAGAAGACAGAAACGCGATATGTCCGATCGTGCCTTTCACAAAGGATACCAGGCAGGATTTTCAGGAAGAAATAAAGAAATGTGTCCCCACCAACAAGAAACCTTACGCCAGAACTGGCTGACAGGTTGGCGCGAAGGACGTCAGGATTCCTGGGAAGGTTACTCTCAGGTTGAGGCTCTACAAAGAACCTACGCTCAGTAAACTTTTTCTCCACGACCAGCAGAAGTAAACTCGCCCGCCTTTTGGCGGGCTTTTTTCGTTATGGGCAGCCGCTTTTCAGTCGGACTTAGCGCTGCTTGCGACCAGCACGCCCCCGCGAGGCCTTGCCGCGAGGCTTGGCATCCTGTTTTTTCACCTGCTTGGTCTTCTTGTTAACCGGTGCCAGACCCGCCATTTCATAAACTTTGTTGACGTCTTCGGCTGGCAACTCCATCCACTGCCCGGCCTTCAGCTTCGGCGGCAGAAAAATATTGCCGTAGCGCACCCGCTTCAGACGATTGACCTGCAAGCCCTGAGATTCCCACAACCGGCGCACCTCGCGGTTGCGACCCTCCATGATGACGACGTAGAACCAGCGATTGATGCCCTCACCACCGCCATCGACAATGTCGGTAAAACGCGCAACACCATCATCCAGCAGAACCCCGTCCACCAGCGCTTTCAGGTTTTCTTCCTTGGCCTGCCCCATCACCCGGCACAGATACTCCCGCTCGATCACCGAGGACGGGTGCATCAAACGGTTGGCCAACTCGCCATCGGTGGTAAAGAGCAGGAGACCGCTGGTGGTAAAATCCAGTCGGCCGACCGAAATCCAGCGCTCACCGCGTGCCCGAGGCAAACTTTCAAATACCGAGCGTCGCCCTTCCGGATCTTTACGGCTGCAGATTTCGTTGTCTGGCTTGTTGTAGATAAGCACCCGGCCGCGAACACTGTCGGGCGGTGTCAGCTTGACTTGACGGCCATCCAGCGCCACCCGCGCCTCCTCAGAGACCCGGTCCCCCAGTGTCGCTTTTTTGCCATCGACGGTTACACGTCCTTCGGCAATCGCACGCTCCATTTCCCGGCGTGAGCCCAATCCTGCTCGCGCCAGTACTTTTTGAAGCTTTTCATCACTCATGTCACTCATGGATTGGTATTCTGCTCCGTGTCGTCATTCTCGACGAGGGTTTCGGCCGTCTCAGCCTCATTGGTTTCGATTTCGGGTTCAGTTGCTTGTTCTGCATCATCAAGTTCGACGACATCATCATCCTGCGCCGCTAACTCTGCCTGCAAAAACTCGCTCTCGGCCTGCCCCTCATTGCCGTCATCACCGAGCTCTTCCAGCTGCCCCACAGAGGCCTGCAGTTCGCTCCCGGATTCGGTCTCGGCAACGCCGTCTTCCGGCTCGCCGTTTTCACCATTGCCCGCGGCCGCGTCAGTGCTGTCATCAAACTTCAATTCACCGGTCAGGGTGTCGAGATCCTTGATATCCGCCAGTGCCGGCAGATCGTCGAGATTGCTCAGGTTAAAGTAGTCTAGGAACTTGCGGGTGGTTGCGTACATGGCCGGCCGACCGGGTACGTCCTTGTGGCCCACCACTCTAACCCACTCCCGCTCCAGCAGGGTTTTGATAATCTGCGAGCTGACCGCTACGCCGCGAATATCTTCGATATCACCGCGGGTAATAGGCTGGCGATAGGCAATCAATGCCAGGGTTTCAAGCAACGCCCGTGAATAACGCTGTGGCTTTTCTTCCCACAGTCGCCCCACCCAGGGGGCCACATCTTCTACCACCTGAAAGCGGTAGCCGCTGGCCACCTGACGCAGCTCGAAGCCGCGGCCTTCGCAGTGTTGAGTCAATAGAGCCAGTGCTTCGCGTATTTGCTCGTTTTCCGGGCGCTCGCCCTCTTCGAACAAGTCCGCCAGTTGGGGCACGGTCATCGGTTTGCCTGCGGCCAGCAGAGCGCCTTCCAGTATGCGTATAAGTTGATCGGTTTCCATCGTCAGGATTTAGCTTTTACGTGAATGGGCCCGAAGGCTTCGGTTTGTACAATTTCGATCAGGGACTCCTTGATCAGCTCCATCACTGCAAGGAAGGTAACAACAATACCCACGCGCCCTTCTTCCGGGGAAAACAGGGTCACGAAAGGGGTAAAGCGCTCAGTCGACAGACGGGCGAGCACTTCTGACATGCGCTCACGGGTAGACAGCTTTTCACGCTGAATCTGATGACTTTCAAACAGGTCGGCCCGGCGCAGCACTTCACTCAACGCCAACATCAGCTCCCGCATGTCCACATCAGGCTCAGGACGGGCATGCTCGCGCGGCGGCGGCTCGGCAGAGGCCTCGAAAATATCCCGACCAAGGCGTGGCATGGCATTGATGTCTTCGGCCGCCTTCTTGAAACGCTCATACTCCTGCAGGCGGCGAATTAACTGGGCGCGGGGGTCTTCCTCGTCATCTTCCACTTCGTTGGAACGGGGCAGCAACATGCGCGACTTAATCTCCGCCAGCATGGCCGCCATCAGCAAGTATTCTGCCGCCAGCTCGAACTGCATGGCGTTCATCATGTTCACATAGCGCATGTACTGTTCGGTAATCTGGGAGACGTCGATCTCCAGAATATCGAGGTTCTGCCGCTTGATCAGGTACAGCAGCAGGTCGAGAGGGCCTTCAAAGGCCTCGAGGAAAACCTCCAACGCGTCCGGTGGAATGTAGAGATCTTTCGGCAGCTCAGTGACCGCTTTGCCCAGCACAACGGCAAACGGCATCTCGCCCTGTTGCGGCGAGGCGTTGCGACGCAGGGCTTCCAGACTCAAGGGCGCGCCGCCAAGCGGATTCGGGTTGTCAGCCGGCTCAAGGGCGACCGACTCGGGTTCGGCGGTATCGCTTTGCGCTGTTATTGTTTCGTCTTCCACCAAAGCTGATCTCTACTGCTGAGCTGCCCTCGAAGGCAGGTTCACAAACGGCGCATTATACGCGCATGTGGGCGGCGGTACTATCTGCGTCTACCCTTCCGATTAGACCGGGTGGAGGCTACTCCGGCTCGAAGGCCGACCAGTCACCCTGCCCCTTGCGGACGATCACGGGCACTTCGTCCACCAAGTCAATCACGGTGGTGGGCTCCATTCCACAGAAACCGCCGTCGATCACCAGATCCAGCTCGTGTTGCAGAGTGTCACGGATATCGTAGGGGTCGGTCATCGGCATCTCGTCGCCGGGAAGGATCAGCGACACGCTCATCAACGGCTCGTTGAGGGATTCGAGCAGGGCCAGCGCGATGGCGTTGTCTGGCACCCGTAAGCCAATGGTTTTGCGCTTGGCGTGCAGCAGTCGGCGCGGCACCTCGCCGGTCGCCTGCATGATAAAAGTATAGGGGCCGGGGGTATGGGCCTTGATCAGACGAAAAGCGGTATTGTCGACCCGCGCATAGGTGCCCAGCTCGGAGAGGTCGCGACACACCAGAGTGAAATTGTGATTGGCGTCCAGACGGCGGATACGGCGCACCCGCTCCAGCGCGGATTTGTCACCGATATGGCAACCCAGCGCATAGCCGGAATCCGTGGGATAAACCACCACGCCGCCTTTGCGAATGATCTCTACCGCCTGTGCAATCAGGCGCTTTTGGGGGTTTTCCGGATGCACCTGGAAAAACTGGCTCAAGCTGAACTCCTCTTTAAATAACACTTACTGCCAGGCCTGCCAAACCGGGACACAGCTGCCCACCAGAGCGGCCTCACAGCCTACTTCGCTCCAAGGACTTTCGGCGTGAAAATCGCTGCCGACGGAGGCCATCATACCGAAATCCCGGGCCAGTCCGCGCAAATGAGACAGGTCTGACTCATTCCAGCGACGCCCATTGGCCACCTCCAGCGCGCGCCCACCGGCCTCATTGAAGGCCACCACAAGGCGGCGCAGTTTGCTCCGCGTCAGCTTGTAGTGCAAGGGGTGAGCCAACACCGCCACCCCTTTACTGGCCACAATCCAGTCCACAACCTCGGCCAGCTCCGGCCAATGGGTTTTTACATCTCCCACCTTGCCGGCACCGAGATAGCGATCAAAGGCTTCCTGCATGGAAGACACCACACCGCGCTGCAGCAGAATACGCGCAAAATCCGGGCGCCCCAGCGCCTTGCCTGGCCCCACCTGCTGCCGCGCTTCCTCGTACAAACCACTGTGACCGCGTTTGGCCAGCCGGGCATCAATGGTTTGTGCGCGCTTATCGCGAGCATCTTCCTGCTCGGCAACGGCCGCCGCCAGCACACTGTCGCTCAGGTCGACGTTGAGCCCCAGCACATGCACCGTCACCCCTGACCACACGCAGGACAACTCGATACCCGGAATAATACGAAGCTTGGGATTAGCCGGCAGATACGCGTAAGCCGCCAGCGTATCGTGGTCGGTGATCGACAGCATTTCGACGCCCTGCGCCACCGCGCGCTCAATCAGCACATGAGGCTCAAGACTGCCATCCGACAATGTGGTGTGGGTGTGAAAATCAACTCGCAACGGTATCTGACTCCCAAAAAAACCTGGACGGGCCCACTCCGTGTTGGCCGGCCAGAGCAAAGCCAGTATAGTGTCCGCTCGCTGGAAACCTGACCTGTAGTCAATGAGTGAACAAACCTCAAGCTCGGCCTCCGCTCGCTCTGCCAAAAAGCCGCACGGTAGCCTGCTCGCCAATCTTGCCTTCAATCTTATCATCCCTACGCTGATTCTGACCAAGCTGGGGAAAGAAGACTATCTGGGACCGAGTTGGGCGATTGTTGTCGCGCTCGCCTTTCCCATCGGCTTTGGCCTTCTGGATTTCGTCAAGACCCGCGAAGCCAACGTTTTTTCCATCCTCGGCGTGATCAGTATTGCGCTCACGGGCGGGATCAGCCTTATGCAGCTGGACCCCAAATACATCGCCATAAAAGAAGCCGCCATTCCCGGCCTGATTGGTCTGGCCACGCTGATTTCTCAGTACACACCCTACCCGCTGGTCAAGACCTTCCTGTTCAACGATCAGATTATGCAGGTGGACCGCATCACCGATGCGGCCAGAGAGCGCGGTACGCTGCCCCTGTTGGAGCAGCGCCTGAAAGTAGCGACCTATTTGGTCGCAAGCTCGTTTTTCCTTTCGTCCGTGTTGAATTATCTTCTGGCGAAGTGGGTGCTGGTCAGCCCCCCCGGCACCACGGCTTATACCGAGGAACTGGGCAAAATGACGGCCTTGAGCTTTCCGGTCATTGCCATTCCCAGCATGGTGGTCATGACTATCTCACTGGTTTATCTGTTTATTGGCATCGAAAAATTCACGCAATTAAAACTGGAAGATATCCTGCAGCAACATTAGCCTTGCGCCCGCGTTAGAGGAGTAGAACGTGTTATTTGTCATAAACTGTCAGGATGTGCCCAATAGCCTGGCACTGCGAAAACAAGCTCGCCCGGCTCACCTGGCGCGACTTGAACAGCTAAAAAACGAGGGGCGCCTGATACTGGCAGGCCCCTACCCCGCCATCGAAAGCAACGACCCCGGCGAAGCCGGTTTCACCGGCAGCCTGGTGGTAGCAGAGTTTGAATCGCAGGAAGCGGCCCAGCGCTGGGCCGATGCTGACCCCTACATCGAAGCCGGCGTCTACGCCAGTGTCAGCATCAAACCCTTTAAGCATGTACTTCCCTGAGTGGTTTTATCTACCGGTGCGTTACGGTAGATTTAGCCCTCAAAACGATAATTAATCACCGGAAGCCGATAGTGAACAAGCTAGTAGCCTCATTTTTCATCTTCGCACTGTTAAGCGGTACAGGTCTGGTCCCGACCGCCTTTGCCCAAAACGAAGAGCGGTTTATTACCGACCGCCTCTACGTACCGCTGCGCAGCGGTAAAAGCGCCAGCCACAGGATTCTGCATAAGGGCCTGCCCAGCGGAACCGTGGTCACAGTACTGGAGACCGATGAGGAATCCGGCTACAGCCTGATTCGGACCCGCCGGGGCCTGGAAGGATGGATACTCTCCCGTTATCTCGACCGCGACCCGGTCGCTGAAATCAAACTCGCGGAAACTACCGCACGACTGAAAGCCCTGGAAGAGGAAAACAACAAGCTGAAACGCGCGTTCAGCAACGCCGCCGGTGCGTCCAAAGAAGCGCAGTCGACAGCGGCTGAACTGGAAGCAGAAAATGCCCGGCTCAGCGAGGAACTCGACGAAATCAAACGCATTTCAGCCAATGCCATCAAAATGGAACGCGAATACCAGGCTCTGTCTGAGGCCCATCAAATGTTGAAAGACAAGGTCGACGTGCTGGAAACCGAAAATTCCCGCCTGCGGGAAAATCATGAAAATGAAGCGTTCCTGAACGGTGCCTTTGCGGTGATCCTCGGTGTGCTGGTCGCCATCGTATTGCCCCGTCTGCGGCCGCGCAAACGATCGGAGTGGATTTAATGATGAGCCGTTTTTTTCTGCTGCTTCTGCTGGCGTTGAGCCCGTTGACGCTGGCTAACCCGACCGTAACGCTGCATACCACTCACGGCGACATCCGCATTGAGCTTTATCCGGACAAAGCACCGATCACCGTGGACAACTTTCTACAGTATGCCCGCAGCGGATTTTTTGACGGCACAATTTTTCATCGCAGCATCCGCCGTTTTGTTATTCAGGGCGGTGGTTTTACTGCCGATCTTGAAGAAAAACCCACCCGCGACCCTATTAAAAACGAGTCCGACAATGGCCTGACCAACGATCGCTGGACCGTCTCTATGGCGCGCACCAGTGACCCCGACAGTGCGACCTCCCAGTTTTTTATCAACGTCGGCCTCAATCTCAGTCTCGACCGGCGCGCCGGTCGCGAGGGTTACGCCGTGTTCGGCAAGGTCATTGATGGCCAGTCTGTGGTGCGCGACATTAATAACCTGCCGACGCACACGGTCGGCTTTATGCGCGACGTGCCGAAAGAAAAAGTCATCGTGGAACGGGTCAGTATTGGCGAGACAAAGGCAAAATGAGTCAGCCAGCGCTGAGTATCAACCTCAATAAAATCGCCCTGATTCGCAATTCACGCGACACCGAATACCCCAGCGTGACCGACCACGCCCAGCGCTGCATCGATGCCGGTGCGGACGGCATCACCGTGCATCCGCGCCCGGATCAGCGTCATATTCGCGCCGATGACTGCTATGCGCTTGCCGATATGCTCAGTGTGGAATTCAATATCGAGGGAAACCCCTTTGCGGCGCCGATGAAGTCGGATCGCAAAGGGGTCAGCGATTATCCGGGTTTTCTCGAGATTGTGCGCCGCACCCGGCCCGCTCAGTGCACGCTGGTGCCAGACAACAACAGCCAGCTCACCTCTGACCACGGCTTCGACCTCACCCAATCGGGGCAACAATTGAAACCCCTTATCGAAGAGCTGAAAGCGCTCGGCTGCCGGGTCAGTCTGTTTATGGACCCGATAAAATCGCAAATAGAGTTGGCCAAGGCCGTGGGCGCCGATCGCATCGAGCTCTACACCGGCCCCTACGCCCATGCTTACAGCCAGGGCGACTATCAGTCGAGCCTGCAATCCTTCAGCGAAGCCAGCGCCTTTGCCGCATCTATAGGGCTCGGCGTCAATGCCGGGCACGACTTGAATCTGCTGAACCTGACAGCCTTTCGCAAGGCCCTGCCCGATCTGCAGGAAGTGTCAATCGGACACGCCTTTACGGTCGATGCGATCGAGCTGGGCCTGCGCCAATGTATCGCCGCCTACCAGCGCTGCCTGGGAAAAGGCTGACAGCCCCCCCCCTGTTGGACCTCTGCTGATGCCGCGCAAATAGCGCCAACTCGGCCGTTTTGGCGTAAACGGCCTGCTGCCGCCACACCTAAAGTTGTTGGCAAAGGCGGCCAGAATCGTCCTAAACTGGGAGTTATATCTCAGCAATGAGCCGACAGCTGCCCAAAAAAGGGCTAACATAATCTGAGTACTACTGTAGAATCAACTATTTAGTGGTATCCCAGCTTCGCTTAGCGGGGTACTTCAGCCCGTATTAACATGGACCATCATGAAGCTGTTCAAACGCCAGAATCAGCCCAAACACAGCCTGTTCGACCTCAATGGCGACAGCGTCACCGCATGGGTGAACAGACTCCCGCGCGCCAATCTCTCTGAAACCAGCAAACAGCTCTACCGGGCACTGGACGAGCTAGCCAAGCTGGACTGCAATTTCAAACATAGAATGGATGTGCTTGAGGTTCTGCGCCCGGCGGTTCATCTGGTACTTCAAGGTCTCCAACCCCGCTATCTGAAGGCGCCACTTGTGCTGCCGGAAAATATTGCCAAGGTCGTTCGCCTGTGCGACATCTTTAACACCCACCTGGAAGAAAACTACCGCTTGGCGGCCAAGGATATCCTGGAGCATCGCAGCTGGGGGCGACACAAAGAATCTCTGGCACTGGCACTGCACACACAACTCAGTGAGCTCGGCCAGTTACTGCTGCGCAGTTATCTGCTTTACCAGAGTGAAGTGCCGGACTTCTGGCAACGCCTGCATAACTGCTACAGGATCGCTCACGACAATAAACTCCTAAACCTTCGCATTAAAGACTCCGACTTCGGCAGTTGCACGGTGGAACAGGCCTATTTACGGCCCATGCTGTTTATCTGCGCGCACCCTCACCAATTGACCCAGGAATCGCAGCTCAAGTTGTATCAGGCCTTGCACACGCTATCTGAAAAAGCGCAAATACGCGCCGCAGAGCCTCTAAAATGCAGCTTCCTGTTTAACCCTGACGGGGCTGAGCCACCGATTTACCGGGAGTTGTGTGACAGCACCGAAGGTCTTCTGGGCATTGACACCAGCGCACTGGTTCATTTCCTCTCGGAGCAGATAACCGCCGGTTCAAAAGCAGCCCTACCGCTTCACCTTTCCGAGAAGCTTGTAGACGCCTGGACGAGCGTTAGTGATCGCATTGACGAACGCCATGAGGAGGCCCACAAGCTGGACCTGGCGGTAGGTATTTCCTCCACGCATTTTTTTGTTGCAGAAGAACAGCCGCTGGACGTTTTCAGCCGCTGGTTGGGTCAGAGTTTGAGCAGGCATGACAATGGTGCCGAGGCATCAGCACCAGACGCCCAGGCCCACCGCAGTCAGCAAGCGTCTGCCGATGTTGAAGTGATCGACTATTCCAGCCCCCAACAGAAAAATCGCCACACCAAATCCAGTAGCCTATGTCATTTTCTGGTTCGCACGGTCAATGTCAGTCGCAACGGCTATTGCATTTCCTGGCCCGCGATAGAGGGCAACCAGCTTGGAAATGGCGATGTTATCTGTGTCCGTGAAAATGACTCGCCATGCTGGAGTGTGGGCTCTATTCGCTGGATAAAGAAACAAAGTGAAGAAGAGCTGCATGTTGGTATTGCCGTACTCAGCCACGCGGCCGAGCCCTACGCCGCGATCCGGCTCGAAGGTGACGGCCCGGTTTTTCGCGCTTTACTCCTAAAAGCAGAAAGCGTCTCCGGTAAACCACCCTGCCTGCTTTTGCCCAACAACTCTTTCGAAGCAGGCACCGAAATGGAGCTGGCTCAGCCCGGCGGCCGCCTCCACGTGCGCCTTCAACAGGCATTGCAAACTACCCGCCACTTTGCGCTTTACGCTTACGAGCCCATCGTCACGGAGGAAAGCGAGACTGAGACCACAATCGATCACCGCCCGCAGCCAGACGAGGATTTAAGCGAGCTGTGGGAGATTCTGTGAATCAGGCCCCAACACGCAAAGCGAATGTCCATACCGATTATTCGGAAGCGGCTTCCATCTGAGACTGCAGATAGTTCTGCAGCCCAACGAGCTTGATCAGACCGAGCTGCTTTTCCAGCCACCAACGGTGATCCACCTCGGTGTCTTCCAGCAGTTTTTCAAGCATCTCGCGAGTATTGTAATCCTTTACCGACTCACAGAGCTTGATTGCTTCTTTCAGCGCGTCCCCGACGGCAATTTCGATATCCAGATCACTCTGCAGCATCTCCGGTACGTTTGCGCCAATCTTTATGGGTCCGCGAGTCACCATGTCCGGCGACCCCTCCAGAAACAGGATGCGTTCAATCAACGCAGACGCATGACCTTTTTCATCCTCAAACTCGTGGGCAATACGCTCATGCAGCTTGTGCAGACCCCAGTCGTCGTACATGCGTGAATGAATGAAATACTGGTCCATCGCTGCCAGCTCATAACCAAGCAGGCCGTTCAAGGCTTTAATAACGTGCTTGTCGCCTTTCATTAGGTATCCTCCGAAGATGGCTTACATCTGCGACTGCAGGTAGTTTTCAAGGCCTGTGTTGGCAATCAGATATTGCTGGGTTTCAATCCAGTCGACGTGCGCTTCTTCATACTCGAGAATCTCTTCCAGCAGGTCACGGCTGACGTAGTCCTGAGCAGTTTCGCAATAGGCGATAGCATCGCGCAGTTTAGCCAGCTGTTCGTGCTGCAATGTCATGTCGCAGGCCAGCATCTCTTCGACATTTTCACCAATGCGGATTTTGTCCAGCTTTTGCAGGTTGGGAAGGCCCTCGAGAAACAGAATCCGCTCAATCAGCTCATCTGCCTGCTTCATATCCTTGATGGATTTTTTGTAGCTCTTCTCGTTCAGTTCTTCCAGCCCCCAGTTCTTGTACATTCGTGCATGCAGGAAAAACTGGTTTATTGAGGTCAGTTCCACAGTCAACAGGCTGTTTAGCAGCTCGAGGACTTTAGCGTCGCCTTTCATGGGGATCTCCTGATAGCCACTCGATCGAGGTGGCGTGTAAGGTCATTCGAAGCGATTGCACCCGGAATGCATAAAATGTCAATTTATCCTTATATTTCAATAGGATGCGACAGGTAATGCAAATTATTAGCATTGCGCTTTAACGTGCCGTTGCGCGCCACCCCAACGATCAGCAGGGGCAATGAGGCTGACCACCCGATACGGCACGGCATATCATGAGTGGCGGCGCCACAGGCACTTTATCGGATAGCCTGGATGGCTTAATCAGGCCAAAGTGACCCGGTGCGGATTGCTAGTACAAGCATCGATGGTTTAGTCTAAACTTACCCCCTAAAGACCATGGATGCGTTTAATTAATGAAACTCCGCCGCCGGGGCCAATCCAGTCACAGTCAGTTTGAGCTCAATGCCAGCAGTGTAGCGGCTTGGGCAAACAAACTTCCACGAGCCAACTTACCGGAATCCAGCAAGCAGTTGTACCGTGCTCTGGAAGAGCTATCTAGTCTGGATTGCAGCTTTCGACAACGACTGGAAACACTGGAAGCACTGCGCCCATCTGTACACCTGATACTCCAGGGCCTTCAGCCACGCTATCTGAACGCATCAATCGTGCTGCCGGAAAAAACCGCAAAGGTCGTGCGGCTCTGTGACCGATTTAACAGCTATCTCGCTGACAATTACCGGCGAGCGACCGAGGACATTCTCAGCCACAGCTGGACCCGCAGGTTTCGACAGTCACTCGCATTATCCTTGCACCGGGAATTCACAGAGCGGAGCGGATTGCTGCTGAGAAGCTATCTTCTGTATCAAAGCAAACAATCTAATATTTGGGAGCAACTGCACCGTTGCTATCAGGTGGCCAGCCAACACAAGCTCAACGCCATACGAGTCGATGACCCATGCCAAGGCAGCTGTACCGTAGAGCAGGCTTATTTAAGGCCCATGCTCTTTGTCGGCGCCCACCCCTATCAAATGTCACAACAAGCGCAGCTAACCCTGTACGCAGCGCTGCACAGCCTTTGCTCAAAAGCGCGCATTCAAACATCTGATCCGCGCAAATGCTGTTTTCTCTTTAACCCTTCGGGTAGTCAGCCGCCGATCTATCAGGAGCTGTCCGACGATACCAAGGGATTTCTGGGCATTGACACAAGCGAGCTTATCGGACTGATAAGTGAACAAGTTCGCGATGGCGTAAGCGACCGCAACAATCTGCCCGCGCAGTTATGCATGAAATTGCTAGAGGCGTGGAGCAGCATGAGTGAGCGATTCGAGGAACGTCACACAGAACAACGCACTCTGGAATTGAGTGTCGGCCTTTCATCTACTCATTTCTTTGTTGCCGGCGAGCAACCACTCGAGACATTTAGCCAATCTGCCGAGCACAACACCGGCAATGACAAGGAACGCACGAGCAAAGCCGAGGCCAAAAGCAGCCACTCGCAAAAATCATCCAGCACGACAAACCCGGTCGAAGAAATCGACTACTCAGACCCTGAAAAGCAGCGCTCAAAACTCAAATCACATAGCCACCGTCACTTCAGTGTCCAGACGGTTAATGTCAGCCGCAGAGGTTATTACATCGCCTGGCCTGCGAAGGAGAGCACCCAGCTGCGCAATGGTGATGTGCTTGGCCTGCGAGAAAAAGAAGCCCCTTGCTGGAGTGTTGGCTGTGTTCGCTGGATCCGAAAGCACAGCGAGGAGGAATTGCATGTTGGCATCGAAATTCTAAGTCACGCCGCAGAGGCCTATGTCGCGCGCCTGATCGACCGGGAACAGCCCACCTATCGTGCCTTGCTGCTGGGCGCACAAAGCACGTTAGGCACACCGTCACGACTCCTGCTGCCCAATATTTCAGTATCAGAGGACGCAGAACTGGAGCTTGCACAACCTGCGGGCCGTTTCTATCTGCAATTGAGAAAGCAGCTGTTGAGCGCACGGGACTTTGCCGTGTATGACTACGACGCCATCGTCAAGGAAAGCAACGACAAGCCACCCCAGAAAGCCCCTGCCAATGAGGAGTTCAGCGAACTCTGGGAATCTCTCTAAAAAGGCGCCATGCCTTTAAAAACACGATGGCTCACGAATAACCCAAAACGGCGAACAGACCGCAAACAAAGGCTCTCTGGGATAAAATCGCGATAGATTAAACTGCCAGACCCGAATAGTGAAACGAGCCTTGAGTAAGGTACTGGAAAGGAAATTGGTGGAGCTAGGCGGGATCGAACCGCCGACCTCTTGCATGCCATGCAAGCGCTCTCCCAGCTGAGCTATAGCCCCCACGCGAGAAGGTGCGCATAATAAGCAGACTCCAGATGCCTGTCAACTCGAATGCGC
>JBFHCW010000027.1:0-16001 GCA_041585035.1 Litorivivens sp. | reverse complement strand
TGTGCTTTACCGAGACGGCCGGGGTCAATACGGTGGTGCTCGATTCCTGTAAGGATCTGGACGCGGTGATTCGCGCGTTGGCCACCACGCTGTGCATGTTCTCTGCGCAAATGTGTACCAGCCCCCAGAACATCTACCTGCCCAAACAGGGTGTACGTGAGGGCGATACCTGGATACCGGGCGGCGAGGTACGTCAGCGTCTGGCTGATGCCGTGAAGGCTATTGCCTCCAATCCGCGTAAAGCGGCCATGATATTGGCGACGATCCAGTCGCCCGAGACCGAAACTTTGCTGGACCATCTGGCCGGGCAGGCCGAGGTGATGCTTGCCAGCACCCGCTACGATCACCCGGACTACCCCAATGCGCGCACACGCACGCCGCTGATGCTGAGTGTTAACAAACAGCAGCGAGATCTTTATCTGGGTGAACGCTTCGGTCCGGTAAGCTTTGTTATTGACTGCGACGATGCCGAAGACGCCCTGCAGCAGGCAACGCAGGATGTGCGCGACGCCGGCGGGTTGACGGCCTTTCTCTATTCCACCGATGAACGCTTTATCACACAAGCCGAGCAGGCCTATGCCCGTGCCGGTTCACAATTAACCATTAATTTGACCGGGCCAATGCCGCTAAACTTTGCGGCGGCCTACAGTGATTTTCATGTAACCGGCTTGAACCCGGCGGGCAATGCCTCGCTCACTGAATTGGGCTTTGTTGCCCAGCGTTTTCGGATTACGCAAAGTCGGCGGCCGAGCGGCGATGCCTGAATACACGCCGCTGCGCGGTGGTAGAATACGCCGATGATTCAGATCACGACGCCGGGCCGGCCGGTTTCTACCGAGCAGCCTCTCGACAACCCCTTGCTGCACGCCCGCGCCATCAGTCGCGCATTGGGTGTGGTGGGTGATCGCAGCTCACTGCTGTTGACGTACTGGGTCTTTCTCGGCCGTTTTCGCTTTACCGAGCTGGTGAAATGCACCGGGCTTTCCAAAAGTCTGGTCAGTAATCGGTTGAAGCGGCTGGCAGAGCAGGGGGTGCTCGAACGCCGCGATGTGAATGGCGCCAATGAATTTCACCTCACCGACATGGGTAAAGACCTCTACGATGTCGCATTGGCCATCATCTACTGGGACAAGCGCTGGCATTTCACGGAAGGCTGTCTTACCCATCATTTGACGCACGCCGCCTGCGGTAAAGAATTCAGCCCCGTTCCCAGTTGCGCCCAGTGTGAAGCTCCTTATGATGCCCGTGCCTGCGACTGGCATTACGGGCCCGGCGCGCCGGATCCCACGCTGGCCAGCGATATGCCCTCGCGCCGATCGCGCATCGCTCCCTCGGCGCTCGATGCCAAGCACCCCATCATGGATAGAAGCCTGGAAATACTGGGCGACCGCTGGACTGCACTGACCATAGCCGCTGCTTTTTATCGCGTGCGCACCTTCGGCGGCTTTCAGCAGGCCTTGGGCATTGCCACAAATATCCTGAGCAGCCGCTTAAGCCGTCTCACCGAACTCGGCATTTTTACTCGCAACGAACAGGGCCGCGGCGAATACCGCCTCACAGAAGAAGGCCTTTCCCTCTTTCCCGTTATCGTCACACTCATGCGCTGGGGCGATCGCTGGTTTTGTGACGAGCCTGCATTGGTGCTCAGCCATCGCAGTTGCAACCAACCGCTGGTCAGTATGATGGTGTGTGATCAGTGTGGTAATCCTGTAGGGTTTGGGGATTTCTACTATTGAATCGAGGGGTGATGGGTTCCGATATTATTCTTTGTCGCTCAAGGATTTCAGGCTTATCTTATCGGCATTGTTCTACCAGCTGCAAAAAACTGTAATATCACAGTTTGACATTAATTGTTTGTCGCCTTCTGTATCAGGATTACGTTTATGCTCGATGGGCTTATCACCGAGGTTGTTGTCGCCGTTATTTTTGCAACGGCGGGTTATTTCTATGTCAGCATAAAGACAGGAATTCAGCGTTATCTGCTTGAAAGACGTTATCCGGTGGCTGGTGAGTTTATAAGCACGTACGAAGATGAAGATGCACAGGGCAACCGTCTGTTGATCAAAGCGCCGGTAGTGCTGAAGCAAAAAGGTCTGAAAGTGACTGGTATAACCTTTTTCGGCGATAAGCGGTGGCTAATTGACTGTGACTACGATCCGAAAGGGTTCCTGCATGGTATTTATTATGCAGAGTCGACGCGCGATGGTGGTTTGGGCAACATCTTTCTGGAGGTTTCCCTTAACGGCGATATGGATGGTATCTGGTCGGGCTATGACTCCGCCAACAAAAAACTGAGTCACGGCCGCTATACCTTCAAGAGAACGCTAGATTGCGAGATCCGCCCAATGCGGCCCAATGAAGCAACGAGAGTCGTATCCATCGCTGAGAAACAACTGGGTGAATCTTACTTGAAAGAGACAGACCTGCTGGTGGAAGGTTCATCTCTTTGCCTTGTTGCGGTAAGAAAGGATCAGTCTATCGTCGGGTTTGTCACGGGAAGAACGGTTTCGCGAGAAGACCTTTATGCACAGTTTCCAAAGCTTGGGGGAGTCAAGTCTCGCTCCATGGACATAGCCAATACGATTGGATATGTAGGCTCAGTGGCGTGTGATGAAGAACACAAGGGGCGTGGCGTTGGTGACAGGTTGCTGGCCGCCTGTATTGAAAAATTGCGCCAGGATGGCGCGGAGTATTTTGTGATGACGGGTTGGAAAGACGGCGAGAGAGTAAACATCGGTTCTCTCGCCGTTCGGCACAACTTTGAGCCCCTTGAAGAAATTACGGATTACTGGCGGGAGGCCAGTGAGCGAGAAGGCTATTACTGCCCGTCCTGTGGTGTCCCTCCGTGCCGATGTGCAGCTGTTGTATTTGCCCGGTATAGTGCCTGATCTTCGCAGGGCGGGGAGCAGTTTGTTCGTGATGAAGGCTTGCTCTGAGAAAAAGAAGCTAGGGAGATTGCTTCTTTCTATTTGATTCGATAAGGCACTGTTTTCTCTACTTTATTGCGACAACAGCGCGGAACTGGCAGTCTGATATCCGCAAATAAAAATAAATGGCTCTCGAATGCAACAAGCTACCTTCAAAGAAAACGGAATACATTATCGCAACTGGCCTGTAGCCGGTGATGCCCGAGCGGTTGTGTTGATTGTTCATGGACTGGGTGAACATTGTGCACGCTACGATAGCTTCGCGAGCGCGCTGAACACGGCAGGTTACGCTGTGGCAAGCCTGGATTTGCCGGGACATGGCCAGTCTGATGGCCGTCGCGGCCACATCGACGGCTTCAGTGAATACGGCGATGCGGTATTGGCTCTGTACGAAAAAATCTCGGCGACCTATCTGGGGCTGCCTGTCTATTTGTTCGGCCACAGTATGGGCGGATTAATTTCTACCCGGCTCTTATTAAATCATCAAGAAAAGTTTGCCGGCGCTCTGTTATCAGGCCCCGCCATTCAGAGCCCGCAGCAACCGCCGGCCTTTCAGGTGGCAGTGATAAAACTGATTGCCTCGCTGTTTCCCAAGCTGGGCGTACTGACACTGGATGCTTCGGGCATTAGTCGCGACCCGGTTGTGGTGGAAGACTATATGCAGGATCCCTTGGTCAACAAAGGCAAGTTGTCGGCGCGTCTGCTGGTCGAGATGTTCAAGGCTATGGAGGAGTGCAAAGCTAATGCTGACAAGATCACCCTTCCTATCCGGGTCATGCACGGCGGCAGGGACGATATGACCTCGCCAGAGGGCTCGGAGCTGCTTTACAAGCGGGTGGGCTCAAAGGATAAAGAGCTCAGAATCTATAAGGGTCTTATGCATGAGATTCTAAACGAGCCGGAAGGGCTGGAAATTACGCAGGAAATCATTGCGTGGATGCACAGTCGTTGATTAAGACGACTTAGATTAGAACATTGTTACTACGATATTCATTCCCGCTTATTTAGGATGCCGGATCATGGATGAGAGAAAGCAGAAAATAGCGCTTTTTATTGACGCAGACAATGCGCCAGCCAGTAAGTTTGAAGACATATTAAGCGAAGTAGCCAAATATGGTGTCGTAACCATTAGAAAGGCTTACGGTAACTGGAAAAAGTCGTCGATCAAGGCTTGGGAAGATCTCTTACATGAATACGCTATTCAGCCAGTGCAGCAATATGATCTATCGAAGGGCAAGAATGCTTCTGATATAGCTTTAGTAATTGATGCGATGGACGTGATGTACACCAAAGACATTGATGTCATGTGTTTCGTGTCATCCGATTGTGACTTTACCCCTATGGTCACCCGTGCATTGGCCGACGGTAAAGTAGTGCTTGGCTTTGGTGAGAGAAAGACACCAACTCCATTTGTTAATGCCTGCTCCAAGTTTCTTTTTTTGGATGGTGAGCCGGAAGGCGTCGACTCGATACTCGATACCAGCAAGAATATAAAATCAGATGCCAAATTGATCAGCCTGCTACGCCAAGCAATCGAGGCAACAGGGGATGATGGTGGCTGGGCGGCACTAGGCCCGATAGGTTCACACATTTCCAACAAGACTTCCTTCGATACGCGAAACTATGGATTTAAAAACCTGAGTAGCCTTATCAAAGCTATAGATTTATTTGAAGTGAAACGAGGCCCCGGCAATTCTTATCTAGTTCGTGATATTCGGAAAAAGTAAGGGTATGGTCGAGTTTCGTTCCTATTGGCCCAGGGCAATTAGAGGCTGCTTTGTCCTCGAGCCATCTATTGCAGCGGCAGCTGCATATGAAAGGTCGTGCCGACGTCAACGCCGGAGGTCACCGCAATATGACCCTTGTGGTGCTCCGTCACAATAAAGTGCGAATACGACAGCCGATGCTCAACCGGGCACGCGGGACGGTCAGAGGTATTGGAGAAAAAGGGCTCGAATACATCCTGCTGTTCTTCCGGTGACAGACCGATGCCATTGTGTTGGATTTTTATCCACACCGATTCGTAGAATTCACCGACTTCCACGTTAATAACCGGCACAAACTCGGGGTGCTTTTGTGCCTTATCGCAGATCGCATGATAGGCATGGCGCAACAGGCGCAGAAATACCTGCTGCATTTCGCTTGCGTAACACGGGATCTGAGGCGTATCCGCGTCGTAGTTACGGCGAATGGCAATGTCATTGAAGCGAAGGCCGGTGGGTGGAGAATACAGTGTGCCGGCCACGGTCAGGCTGTGATCCAGCAGTTCGGCCATATTGGCAGGATTTTTCGTGCCACGGTGACTGGCGGCGAAGTCCAACAGGTTTTGTACGATAGCCGTTGCCTGGTCGCCGCTCTCTTCTGCCTTTTTAATGATAGGGATCAGTGCCTGACGTTGATTGTCGTCGAGGTCATTCAGCTGCTCATGAAGCTTGTCGACTGCATTGCCAATACTTTGCAAGGGTATGTTGATATCGTGCGCCATCGCTGAAGCCAGTTCGCCCATCGCCGACATTTTATTGCGCTCCACCAGCTGGTTTTCAGCCTTCATCTGTTTGGTGATGTCGTCAATCAGGATAACAAGACCGGTATCGGTACCGTCAGCGAGGGTGTACATGGTGATATCAAAATAGTATTGACCGCGCTGGCTATGCTTGATGGTCGTGGTTTCTTTGGTTTCAAGAACCTTTTCGACCTGCGCTTGCGTGAGCGTGATGCGCGGATAGGCGTCCCATAGGGCAAGACCTTTTACGTCGTCAAAGGTGCGCCCCGTTATTTTTTCAGCGACGTGGTTCCACTGGGTAACTTCGAGTTGGTTGTTTAACCCGATGAGCATCACCGGCATCGAGTCGACAATGCTTTTGACATAGGCCTCGCTGTGCGCGAGCTGGGTGGTCGTCGCCTGCAGGCGGGCCGTGCGCTGGGCGACGCGGTCTTCCAGGGTGGCCTTGATGTCGGTGAGTTCACGATTGGAGCGAGTCGCCTTGCGGTGAGCAAAGAACAGAAAGACTGACACCAGCAACAGCGTAATGATCAACACACCGCTGGAGAAATTGGCAACGTATTGCCACTTGGTTTCGCCGTCCTCATCCTTAAAGGGCGAGAGCAAATCCGCCTGAGCATAGGCTCCCAGCAAGATGATCAGGCAGGCAGAAAGCAATTTGGCGACGTTTTTCACAATTCAGCTCTTTCAGTACAGCGTGGCGAAGTTGGGTGATTTTACCAAAATGTAGCGGCTCCGAGGGCTTTCTTTTGGGCTCTTTTACGGCCGGTAAGTTCCCGAACGCCGCCGCTCAGGCAGATTTGACGGTGGTTGGCCCGCTTCAGGCATCTTGCAGCAGCGCGGTCTGCTCCAATAAGCTACTCTGTCATGTGCTGTACATCACAGGCAGCCAAAACAATAATCGATTTATACACTGCACATGGGTCAGACAACGATGAAAAAACTGAGCATGGTGGATAAGGGCTTTTTGCTGGCAGAGAACCGCGAAATGCCCATGCATGTTGGCGGGGTGTCGCTGTTTACCCTGCCCGAGGGCGCTGACGAGCAGGAGTTTCTGTATGAGCTGGCGCGAGCAATTCGCGATACCGACGCCTTGCTCCCCCCCTTTGGCGATCGTCTGAAAATGGGGCGTGCCGGTTTGATGGGCAATGCTTACTGGGAACCGGACCCGGCGCTGGATATGGAATACCACGTGCGCCATTCGGCTCTGCCAAAACCAGGGCGTTATCGAGAGCTGTTTACCTTGGTGTCCCGGCTGCATGGGACGCTGCTGGAACGCAGCCGACCACTGTGGGAAATGCATCTGATTGAGGGCCTGCAAAACCGGCAGTTTGCGGTGTATACCAAAACCCACCACGCGGCGGTGGACGGGGCCCGCTCTGTGCATATCTCCCGGAGCATGTTATCCCCCGACCCGGATCACGTGTTGGAAAACTCGCCGCTGTCCCTCGAATCCTGGCAGCGCTACAAGGACGCCCTTCTGATTGGCCAGCGCGACCTGCCCACAGAAGAGGAGTTGCGCAATGTGGCCGACATGCTCAAATCCACGTTTGACAGCAGTGCCAATCTGTTTCGGGCGCTCAAGGGCTTTACGCAGGCCTGGGTGGGGCGCGGCGGTAATCTGACCCTGCCACATTTGCGTGTACCCCGCAGTGTCCTCAACAACCCGGTGGACGGCGCCAGACGGTTTGTTGCCCAATCATGGCCTTTCGCCCGTATTCACCGCCTGGGTAAGGCCTTTGATGGGACCTTTAACGACGCGGTACTGGGCATGTGTGCCGGCGCCCTGCGTCAGTATATGATCAATCATGCGGAGCTACCTGAGCAGGGCCTGAAGGCGATGGTGCCGGTGTCGCTGCGCCAGAAAGGTGATGTGGATTCCGGCAATGCGGTCGCGGCGATCAGCGCGGACCTGTCGACCCATATTGCTGATCCGGCTCAGCGGATGCAGTCGATTATGGCATCGGTTAAAGCTGGTAAGAGCTTTTACCAGGGCATGTCGCCGAAAGAGGTGGAGCTGGTCAGCATGCTGATGCAGTCGCCCTCGGCGCTGCTGATGCCGCTGGGATTGATTCCGCGGTTGCCCCCCTACAATGTTGCGATCTCCAATGTGCCCGGTATCCGCGAAACCATGTACTGGAACGGCGCGCGGATGGACGGTTCCTACCCGCTTTCCATTGTGACCGATGGCATGGCGATGAATATCACGCTGGTCACTTATGGTGAGAATGTGGATTTCGGCATCATCGCCTGTCGTCGCTCACTGCCGCAGGTGCAGCGCCTGATCGATTATATGGAGGATGCGCTGGCAGAGCTGGAGGAGGCCGCCGGACTGGGCGCGGCGCCCAAGCCTGAGAAGAACACCTCGACGCAAAAGGGTCGCAAGGCAGCGCCTCGCAAAAAACGAGTTAGCAAAGCCAAGTCGACGGCTTGATGCCTTTGGCAGTGAAGGCAAGGGTGAATGTTTGGCCTCCTGGCTCAAGCTGAATCTGGGTGATCCGCTGCTGGCCGGTGATCAGCAGGATCGCCTTGCGGCGGCGCTTGGTTCAGCTTACAGCGCCGCGGGCAAGCCCGCCGAGATGGCGGCTTTTGTCCGGCATGAGTCCGGCTCAGTGCATTGCGAAGTCGTTGTCTATTTTACGCCGGCAGCGGCCAGCGTCGGCCGCCGTGTGGGCGCACAACCCACTGCCGCACCGGCGGTCAGTGGACTTACCCTGCTGGCCGGCTCAGAGAAGGCCTTTGATCGGCTTTTGTCCTGATAGCCAGTAACGTACTATCTCTGCCTTCCAATGAACCGCTACCGGGCGCTAATCCATGTCCCTGTTATTTGAAGAAATCGACAGCCAATCCTCACCGTTGGGTGAAATCTCTCTGCGGCGTCGCCGCATTCCCGCCTTTGGCGAGCGCGATATTTACGAGGTAAAGCTTGGCGACGAGTTTCTGATGTCGAGTATGTTTGTGGAGGCAGAAGAAGCACTGGCCACCCTGGGTTTGGCGGCGACCGAAGGCGAACGGCTGGATGTGGTGGTCGGCGGTCTGGGGCTGGGTTACACCGCTGTGGCGGCGTTGAAAGACCAGCGCATTGCCGAGCTTTTGGTGGTGGATGCCATTGATACGGTCATTCACTGGCACCAGAGTGAGCAGGTGCCGCTGGGTAAGGAGCTCAATGCTGATCCACGCAACCGCTACGTACTGGGTAGTTTTTTTGATCTGGCCACGGACCCTGCAACCGGTTTTGATCCCGAGAGCCATGGCAGTAAGTTTGATGCCATTTTGCTGGATATTGATCACTCGCCGACAGAGTTTCTGAATGCCGCCAATGCCGGCTTCTATACTCCCGATAATCTGGGTTTGATGGCTGAGCAGCTGAAAGAGAAGGGCGTGTTTGCCATGTGGTCCCAGAACTTGCCCGAGGCGCCCTTTGAAGCCCTGCTGGCGGAGGTGTTCGCTCAGGTGGATTCCCACGTGGTGAAATTCTACAACCCTCTGCAGAACCGGGAGTCGACCAATACCGTGTATGTCTGTGTGAAATAGGGCTGGCAGGTCAGGCGATAATGTTACAGCCCGTCGGCAAGCCTGCCCAAATGCTTACGCTGAATATGCCCGGCCGTATAGAGTGAATGCAGGCTGTCGGCAAGGGTCTCCCGGTGGTCGCGAAATGTAAGCCCAAGCAGGTTTTCAAATTTGCTGTCGTCGGTGCATACCCAGCGGGTGGCGTAGCGCATCCCTTCAGAGGTAAAGGGAATATCCACGCCGGTCAGTTCAATAACGTAGTCCCCCAGCGTACCCATCATACGCAGCAGCGGCCCTGGAATCGGTGCGTAGAGCACGCGGCGTTCAGTCAGTGCGTAGAGTGTGTCGATCAACGACTTCCAGGGGTAGTAGTGCCCCCCCAGGGGGATGCGCTCGGGGCCGTCGAGCTTTTCAATGATGGCAACACAGGCGTCGGCGATATCGCGCACATCGATAAACTGGTTGCCCCGGCTGGTCACAACTCCCATGCGTGACGCAAAAATCCGCAGCGCGTTCATAGGTTCAGAGAGACCCGGGTCGTGAGGTCCGATGATACTGGCCGGATAGACAATACTGACGGGGAGGCCTTTCTCCTGCAGTTCCCGAACGTAATGTTCGCAAGCGGCCTTGGAGTATCCGTAGGCTGAATCAGAGGTGGCGGGAGGCTCGTCCCCGGTGAGTACGGACAGGCTGGGATCGTAAAGCGCTGCAACACTGGAGATATGAATAAGATGTTTCAGTCCCAGCTCGCAGCCCTGGCCGATCACGTTGCGGGTGCCGTCCACGTTGGTATGGATAACCTTGGCTGCGTCTTTTTTGTGAGTGGAAACAAAGGCGGCGGTATGAACTACGCCGTCGCAGCTTTCCAGTGCCTGTCTGACCGTCTGTGCGTCGGTCACATCGCCCGTCACAATGTCGTCAAAGGTCTCCTTCAGCGAAAGACCGTGCAGGCCCAGCACCCGCTCAAGTTTTGCGGGGGTGCGAACCAGCAGTCGGACCTCATACCCCGCCGCCCGAAGTGCCAGAGCCGTATGTGAGCCGACAAAACCGGTGGCGCCGGTAACCAGAATGCGCATTGCAGGATCCTTGTGGTGGCAGCAGATCGTATGGAGCCTTCCTGCTGCAGTTTACCTGTTTGATTTATAGGCGAAAGTACGTAGGCCACGGTCGAGCAGGGTTTTTGTGGTGGATATCGGTAAGACACTGAGATTATATGATAAAAGTGTTTGACTTCTTTTCTGGTGCGGGATATTGTGCGTTTCAGCTAGAAAGAAAGACTAATTTTTGAACACCAGTTTCGTCGCACCTTAGCAGTTCTTCGTCCTGTAGTTTCTAAATCTCAGCCTAGTATTTCCCGCTACTACTGCCTGTTAAACCGCTAATTGGTTTAAAGGCGCTTTGATCTAATTTCCTACAGGAATGATTGTTATGTCACGAGTTACCGGTACAGTAAAATGGTTCAACGAAACTAAAGGTTTTGGCTTTCTTGAGCAGCAAGGCGGCCCTGATGTGTTCGCACACTTCAGCGCAATCAGCGGTTCAGGCTTCAAAACTCTGGTTGAAGGCCAGGCGGTTGAGTTCACTGTGACTCAAGGCCAGAAAGGTCCTCAAGCTGAGAACATCGTCGCCGTTTAATCGCCGACCAGGTTCTTCGAAAAAGGCAGGCCCGCAAGGGTTTGCCTTTTTTTATGCCTGTTGAACGTGCCGGCGCGACCCGCCGCCGTTTTCTTTACCCCATGAATTCGCGACAATAGCGGCTTTTCTCCAGGGATGAACCATGTTGTTTTCCTCTAAGAACGCGTCCAGTCCGGCACAGGATGTGCTGCGCAGCGTTTTCGGTTACGAACAGTTTCGCCACCAGCAGCAGGCTATCGTCGATCAGGTGATTGGTGGTGGTGACGCACTGGTACTGATGCCGACTGGCGGCGGAAAATCCTTGTGTTATCAGGTGCCGGCGCTGGTGCGTGAGGGCACGGCGGTGGTGGTGTCTCCGCTGATCGCCTTGATGCGGGATCAGGTGCAGGCGCTGCAGCAAAACGGGGTCCGGGCGGAATATCTCAACTCTTCGCTGGCTGCAGACGAGGCATTTCGGGTCGAATCCCTGTTTCGTCAGGGGGATCTTGATCTGATCTATGTCGCCCCGGAGCGCCTGGTTACCCCGCGCATGCTGGATCTGATGGGGCAGACCGCCATCTCCCTGTTTGCAATCGACGAGGCGCACTGTGTATCCCAGTGGGGACACGATTTCCGGCCCGAATACCAGCAGCTTTCCATTCTGCACGAGCGATTCCCGTCGGTGCCACGGATTGCGCTGACAGCTACCGCTGATTTGCCCACCCGTCGCGAAATTATAGAGCGGCTGAACCTGCAGGATGCAGAGATCTTTAACGGCGGCTTCGACCGGCCGAATATTCGTTATCACATCAGTGAGAATCAGGGGAATGCCCGGGATCAGCTCAAACGCTTTATTCTGAATAACCACGAGGGCGAGGCGGGTATTGTCTACTGCCTCTCGCGCAAGCGGGTGGATGACACGGCCGAGTGGCTCAACAAACAAGGTTTCACCGCCTTGCCCTATCACGCGGGCCTGTCAACGGAGCTTCGCCAGCAAAATCAGGAGCGTTTTCTGCGTGAAGACGGTGTGATTGTGGTGGCCACCATCGCCTTCGGCATGGGTATCGACAAGCCGGATGTGCGTTTCGTCGCCCACCTGAATCTGCCGAAAAGCATTGAAGCGTATTATCAGGAGACCGGTCGCGCCGGTCGCGATGGCCTGCCGAGCGATGCCTGGATGGCCTATGGCCTGCAGGATGTGATTACCCTGCGGCAGATGCAGGAGCAGAGCGTCGCTGAGGAAAGTCGCAAGCGGGTAGAGCGGCACAAACTGGATGCCATGCTGGGCTTGTGTGAAACCCACGCTTGCCGACGGCAGGTCCTGCTGCGTTACTTTGATGAAGCACTGGACCAGCCCTGCGGTAATTGCGACAACTGTATAACACCGCCGCAAACCTGGGATGCTACTGTGGCCGCGCAGAAGGCGCTGTCCTGTGTCTATCGCACGGGGCAGCGTTTTGGCGTGAACTATGTGGTCGATGTGTTGCGGGGCGCGGACAGCGGGCAGGTGTTTGAGCGTATACAGCGCTTTGGCCACGACAAACTATCAACTTACGGTATCGGCAGTGAGTTAAGTCAGGGGGAGTGGCGGACGCTATTTCGGCAGCTCATGGCGGTGGGCTTACTCGGTGTGGATTACGAAGGACACGGCAGTGTATTTCTGACCGATGCGGCGCGCCCGGTTCTGCGCGGCGAGCAAAGCCTGACCCTGCGGAAAATGCCGAAACCGGAGAAGCAGCGCAGCCGAAAAGCCTCCTCTACGTATGCTGGCGAGAACAGCAAGTTGTGGGATGCGCTGCGCGCCCACCGCAAAACGCTGGCTGATGAGCAAGACATACCGGCTTATATGATTTTTCACGACGCCACCCTGGCCGAGATGGTGGATCGCGCGCCGCAGACGCTGGAGCAGCTGGGCCGAATCGGTGGTGTCGGAGCCAGAAAGCTGGATGCCTACGGCGAAGGTTTTCTGAGCGTCATCGCAGAATTTTCAGAAGCGCCCGCGGTGAGTAATACCGTTGAAGAAACCATTGTTCTCAGCTGCGAGGGATTGAGCCCATTGGAAATAGCGCATCGTCGTGATCTGACGATTGGTACGGTGTACCGGCATCTTGCGCAGGGTATCGCCCGTGGCGAGCTCGAACTGGAAGACGTGCTGCCGTTGGAGGCTAACGAGCTGGAAAGCCTGCGCAACGCCATGGCTATGCAGGATGGGCCTTCACTCAAGCCGGTATTCGAATTGTTTGATGGCGAGTATGACTATGGTGTGCTCGGCTGTGTGCGCGCCAGTCTGGGCTAGTTGCAAAACCTAGTCAGTTCGGCCCGGAGTGGGGCGCAGGGCGGCGTAGCTGGTGAGGCTGCTAAGTTCTGTCTTGTCGCGGAAGCTAACGGATCGAATGCGATAACCGACTTCCAGCTTTTCGGTTTTCTTTTCCAGCGCCTCAAGCAGTTCCGGGTGGCCGCTGTCCAGGCTGAAGAAAGCCTCCACGCTGGCACTGCCACCCGGCGGCAGGAGGCGTTCATCAGCCTGCCATGTAAAGCCCTTGCTGGCGTAAACGCGGCGGGTACTCACGCCGTAGACGTAAAGTTCGCCGGTAAAGGAGCGCAGACTCTGGGGTGCCTGGTTCGCCAACTTTGCTTCGATGAGAAGCTGGCCCAGGCTGAAACGGTGTACCCCGGCAATACTCTCCTCATACCGGAAATTACCCAGCACTGACGCCAGCTCCTTCTCAATAGCCTGGTTTTCAGTGGCCAGTTTGATTTGTTCATCCCTGAAAATTTCTTGCAGGATACTGTTGGCGTTTTGCCAGCGTTGTATCTGCCAACCGTCGTCGGTTTTCACCAGCGCCAGCTCCAGCAGGTAACTTTTATCGAGATCGTCGCGACGGACAGCCACTACGGCAAGGGTACGGTCGTGTTCTTCGATGGTGGCCGTGAGATTGCCTGGCTCCGGCCACCCCAGCATGCTCATGAGCACATAGCTCGTGCTGTCCTCTGGCAGTGCGTTTGTCGCGAGAGCAGAGCGAATGGCGTTGGTTTCTTCCGCAAGCCACGTGGCCTGATCGCGACCTCGCAGTGTTGCCTCGGTGGGGGGAAAGGCTTTGGCTATGGGGTAAAGTTCACCCGCCAACGTCGTGAGGTCGACCGCCCGTTCAAGCTGATCGACCGAACCTTCCTGCAATGCGGCCCGAGCGCTGATTACCGCAGAATCAGGGCCTGGGCGCAGTAATAAAAATGTCAGTGTAACCAATAGCAGCAAGAGGCCGAGGCCGGCAGCGAGAAGCAGGGACTGCGTTGGTTTTCTCAAGGTAGATGGCTCTTCAGCTTTGGTTGCTTTGGGTTTATCAGCAGAAAGAGCACTGAGATCCGGGCCGCCCAGTACCACGGCTTCGGCGCCGGTTTTGTTGTAGATTATCGCAGCGTATTGCTGGGCGGTGCTTTCGTCTACATTCTTTTTGACCACCAGGTCATCGTTTTGCAGTCGCGCAGCGAGCTTGTGCGGCGAGCTGTTCAGCAGCCCCGCTAGGCGTTGAATGACCGGCGGTGGGTATTCCTGGGCGACAATGGCAACCCTGAAAGACTCTTCTGACACAGACTATCCTGACCCGTTTTGGCCGGATGATAGCACAGCGCCGCCGCCTGATAGTGTGAGTGGCTGCGCGCAATTTTCACCGCGCACGTTTTTCTCTGCCCACTGTCCTTGCGACTGCGCCGGTTTCAGGGGCAATCGGCAATCGGCCCGGATATCACAAAGGTCTCGCTAAAGGCTTCATAGGGGCTGGCCTCCTGCGCAAACATGCCGCGCGAAGCACCGTTTATGCGCAATCGATAATTCCCGGCCGGTGTATTGCGCGGGATGGCCCAGGACACCAGTGCAGTGCCGCCGCTGCTGACTTGTGGACGTTCCTGCGCCGCGGGGGGCTGAACCAGGGCTTGCCACTCGTAAATCAGCTCGGGTGATCGGTCTTCGACATGGACGGCCCAGCTGCCATCGGTCTGCTGGCGTTCGACCGTGACATAGCTTTGCTGGATTCGAAGGTCATTGCCGGGGTGGCCGACAACAAACTCGGCCTGAAGGGTATCGCCGGCTTTAGCCACGCTAGGTGGTTGCAGCGCGACGGTTCCCGGCTCACCGGAGGGGTGAGGTGATTCCATTGGGCCGGCGACCAGTTCCAGATTTGGGCGGGCGCCCGGAGCCGGGGGCGAGGCCTGAGCTTCGCCCGCAACCATTGCGCGTGCCAGACGCAGGGATTCCTGCGCAACCGCCGCCTGCGTCCAGGGGCCATAGAGGGTCGATGCGCCTTCATACTGTTGCGAGGCGTATTCTTCCCGGGTAGTCAGATAGTGCACATAATCATTCACCAGCCCGGCGATGACGAGGTTGTCGATTCCCTCAGCGGCGAGTTCTTCCAATAGTAGCGAACGGATGCGACGCGCGGCCATTGTGGTCACTTCCCAGGGCAGGCCGAGCAGGGCGAAATTACCGATACGAAACAACTGGAAAGGTAATACGCTGCCTCCGCGTGGCAGCAAGACGGGTTTTTCTGCCTGACAGGAAAAGTCTCCGATTTCCGGGGGTAATTGCTGTGCGTTGCACATCACCGCGGCGGATAGCACCTGGCCGGGGATGGTTTCCTTGGGCCAGCCGCCAGGGAAGCCTTCAAGCCGTGTACCCGTCAGGGTTGCAATATCCTCCAGCGCCGCATTTAGAACATCGGGGCTATCGCTGCATTTTAGGCCTTCTTTGGTGGGGCCGGGACCGTCTTCGGCGCCGGCGCCAAAGGACGCGCCAAGAATACCGTCGCAGGTGCGTTTGTCTGATGAGTCAAGTTCAGGCGGGTGATTGAGACTATTCAGAACCGTCGGATCGTCTACGGTTATCCCCGTGATCGGTATTTGCGCAAAACGAAAATCTACCGGCCCTTCAATAAAATTTCCGCTACCGAACAGTTCTATTGCGCGTGCCAGTTGTTTGATGCCGGAAATGGCGTTGGCGTCCAGATCATTCTCCCCGCCACCGCGGAAGGGGCTCGGGTAGGGGAATTCCTCAATGGCAATGTTAGGAGAGGCGTCGCCTTCATCGGCCTGAGCGAAAGCGGCAACAAAGGTCCCGGCGGCCGGTTCGGCACGGTAGTCGGTTGCCATCAGCTCCTCAAAGCCGAGCGATGCATAGCCTTTCACGTCGCCACTGACATAGTGTTCGGCGGGACCGATAACGGTGGGGTGCACGCCAAACCAATTTATTAACCCTACCGGATTTTCGCCACGCTCCAGCTCCAGCTGAACCATGCGCTTGTTAACCTGGGTTTCTTCATTGCGTTCGTTGGTAAACAGCGCGCGCTCACTTTCCGGGTTAAGTGCGTAGGCGGGCTTTGAGCGGTTGATATTGGTGTTCAGCAGTTCGCCCGCGGAAAGCCGGATACGCGCCGACTCCGGGTTCGCCACCA
>JBFHCW010000026.1:0-16530 GCA_041585035.1 Litorivivens sp. | reverse complement strand
CTTACTCTACGATTTTCGCGACCACGCCGGCGCCGACAGTACGGCCACCTTCGCGGATTGCAAAACGCAGACCTTCTTCCATCGCGATAGGCGCAATCAGTGTTACGTCCATTTTCACGTTGTCGCCAGGCATTACCATTTCAGTACCTTCAGGCAGCTCACAAGCACCTGTTACGTCAGTGGTACGGAAGTAGAACTGCGGACGGTAGCCTTTGAAGAACGGCGTGTGACGACCACCTTCCTCTTTAGACAGTACGTACACCTCAGCTTCGAAGCGAGTGTGCGGAGTGATAGAACCGGGCTTAGCCAGTACCTGACCACGCTCAACTTCGTCACGCTTAGTACCACGCAGCAGTACACCAACGTTCTCACCAGCGCGACCTTCGTCGAGCAGCTTGCGGAACATTTCAACACCAGTACAGGTCGTTTTGGTGGTGTCCTTGATACCAACAACTTCGATCTCGTCGCCAGTGTTCAGGATACCGCGCTCGATACGACCAGTAACAACCGTACCGCGGCCAGAGATTGAGAATACGTCTTCAATCGGCATCAGGAACGGCTGATCGATAGCACGCTCGGGCTCTGGAATGTAAGTATCCAGCGCTTCTACCAGCTTCTTAACAGCAGTGGTGCCCAGCTCGTTGTCGTCTTCGCCGTTCAGCGCCATCAGTGCAGAACCTGCAATGATCGGCGTGTCGTCACCGGGGAAGTCGTAAGTATCGAGCAGCTCACGCAGCTCCATTTCAACCAGCTCGAGCATCTCGTTGTATTCTTCGCTGCCCACGCCGCCGCAATCTTCAGCCAGCAGGTCTGCTTTGTTCAGGAATACAACAATGTAAGGTACGCCAACCTGACGTGACAGCAGGATGTGCTCGCGAGTCTGAGGCATTGGGCCGTCAGTTGCGCCACACACCAGAATTGCGCCGTCCATCTGAGCAGCACCAGTGATCATGTTCTTAACGTAGTCAGCGTGTCCTGGGCAGTCTACGTGGGCGTAGTGACGAATAGTTGAATCGTATTCAACGTGTGACGTCGCAATAGTGATACCGCGCTCGCGCTCTTCGGGAGCGTTATCGATACCATCAAACGCTACTGCTGTACCGCCGAATACTTCTGCACAGACGCGAGTTAGCGCCGCAGTCAGCGTGGTTTTACCATGGTCAACGTGACCAATGGTGCCCACGTTGACGTGGGGTTTATTACGTTCAAATTTTTCCTTTGCCACGATAATTTCCTCGTTCTAAAGTATTGGCGAATCAGCCCTGGTTTTTGGTAATGATTTCGTCTGCGACATTCTTCGGCGCTTCAGAGTATTTCTCAAACTCCATAGTGAAGGTCGCACGACCTTGGGTCGCGCTGCGCAGATCAGTTGCATAACCGAACATTTCCGCCAGCGGCACTTCAGCGTTGACGACCTTACCGGAAACGCTTTCTTCCATGCCAAGAATAATGCCGCGACGACGATTGAGGTCGCCAACCACATCACCCATATTCTCTTCTGGCGTTACAACTTCAACTTTCATAACCGGCTCAAGCAGCACTGCGCCACCCTGCTGAGCAAGCTTTTTAGTTGCCATAGAGGCAGCCACTTTAAACGCCATCTCATTAGAGTCAACGTCATGGAAAGAGCCATCATAGAGAGTCGCCTTCAGGCCCAGCAGCGGATAACCCGCCAACACACCATTTTGCATCTGCTCTTCAATGCCCTTTTGCACTGCCGGGATATACTCCTTGGGCACCACACCACCAACGATTTCGTTGACGAACTCTAGGCCTTCAGCGTTAGCATCCTCGCCCGACTCGAAGCGCACCCATACGTGACCGTATTGACCGCGACCGCCGGACTGACGAACGAACTTACCCTCGATCTCACAGTTATTGCGGATCGCTTCGCGATAGGCAACCTGAGGCTTGCCGATATTCGCCTCAACACTGAACTCGCGACGCATGCGATCAACCAGGATATCCAGGTGAAGCTCACCCATACCCGAAATGATGCACTGGCCGGTTTCCTCGTCGGTCTTAACACGGAAGGACGGATCTTCCTGAGCGAGCTTACCCAGTGCAATACCCATCTTTTCCTGATCAGCCTTAGATCTAGGCTCAACCGCGACCGATATTACCGGCTCGGGAAACTCCATACGCTCAAGCACGATCACATTGTCCGGATCGCACAAGGTATCACCCGTGGTGACATCCTTGAGGCCGATGGCGGCAGCAATATCACCGGCCAACACTTCTTTAATTTCCTGGCGGTCATTAGCATGCATCTGCACCATACGACCGACGCGCTCTTTCTTACCCTTCACTGAGTTCAAAACTGCGGTGCCGCTTTCCAGCTTGCCTGAATACACCCGGAAAAAGGTCAACGTGCCCACAAAGGGATCGGTAGCGATCTTAAACGCCAAGGCCGCAAACGGCGCACTGTCGTCAGCTTCACGCGTAGCCACGGTCTCATGCTTGTCATCGAGGACACCCTCGATGGCCTTAACCTCTTCCGGCGACGGCATGTATTCGATTACCGCATCCAATACCGCCTGAACACCTTTGTTTTTGAACGCCGAGCCACCAAATACGGGCACAATCTCGTTAGCCAGAGTGCGCTTACGAATACCCGCCTTAATCTCTTCCTCGGTCAGCTCGCCACCTTCCAAGTACTTTTCCATCAGCTCGTCGTCAGCCTCAGCCGCAGCCTCGACCATATACTCACGCATTTCCTCGCAAGCATCTTGCAAATCAGCGGGAATCTCTTGGTATTCGAAGGTCATCCCCTGATCGGCCTCATTCCAGATGATCGCCTTCATCTTGATCAGGTCGACAACACCCTTAAACTCTTCCTCAGCACCTATGGTCATCTGCATCGGCACCGCATTGGCACCCAGACGCTCGCGCAGCTGGCTGACAACGCGCTCGAAGTCCGCACCGGCACGATCCATCTTATTGACGAAAACCATGCGGGGAACTTCGTACTTGTTGGCCTGACGCCATACAGTTTCAGTCTGTGGCTGCACACCTGAAGAGCCGCACAATACAACAACAGCACCATCAAGCACACGCAAGGAGCGCTCCACTTCAATCGTGAAGTCAACGTGCCCAGGGGTATCGATGATATTGACGCGGTGCTGCTCAAACTGCTGCTGCATACCGGCCCAGAAACAGGTTGTCGCAGCGGAGGTGATAGTAATACCACGCTCCTGCTCCTGCTCCATCCAGTCCATAGTTGCCGCGCCGTCATGCACCTCGCCGATCTTGTGCGACAGACCTGTATAAAACAGCACGCGCTCAGTAGTCGTGGTCTTACCCGCGTCTACATGGGCGCAGATACCGATATTCCGGTACCTGCTAATAGGTGTTTTACGAGCCACGATGCATCACCCCAACAGGAAGGTAAATGAATATTAGAAACGGAAGTGGGAGAAAGCTTTGTTAGCTTCTGCCATACGGTGCACATCTTCACGCTTCTTAACCGCAGAGCCTTTACCCTGCGAGGCGTCGATAATTTCGCCAGCCAAGCGCTGACGCATAGACTTCTCACCACGACCACGCGAGTAGTCAACCAACCAGCGCATTGCCAGCGCTGTGCGACGGCTCGGGCGAACTTCGACGGGCACCTGGTAGGTGGCACCACCAACACGACGGGATTTTACCTCGACCATCGGCGCGATATTTTCCAGCGCCTCGTCAAATACTTCGAGGGGGTCCTTGCTCAGGCGTTCCTGCACCAGGTCCAGAGCTCCATAGACAATGCGCTCTGCAACCGACTTTTTACCACTGACCATAACGTGGTTCATGAACTTGGCCAGAGTAAGATTTCCGAATTTCGGATCTGGCAGGATTTCCCGCTTAGCGGCAACGCGTCTTCTTGGCATGATAACTACTCTCTCTTCAGGGTAATCCAGGCAACGATCGCCATTGCGATGACCTGGCCTTACTCAAATCTAGGTGAAACGTCCGACTAGCTTAAGCCTTGGGACGCTTAGTGCCGTACTTAGAACGGCCCTGCTTACGATTGTTAACACCGGAGGTGTCGAGGCTGCCGCGAACAGTGTGATAACGCACACCCGGCAAATCCTTAACACGGCCACCGCGGATCAGCACAACACTGTGCTCCTGCAGGTTGTGGCCTTCACCACCAATGTAGGAAGAAACTTCAAAACCGTTAGTCAGGCGCACACGACACACTTTACGAAGTGCCGAGTTCGGCTTCTTAGGTGTGGTGGTGTAAACACGAGTACAAACGCCACGACGCTGAGGACAGGCCTGCAGAGCAGGTACGTCACTTTTAGCGGCCTTGCGCTTTCTCGGCTGACGAACCAACTGGTTGATCGTTGCCATTTATAGGACTCCAAATACTAAAGGCCAGCACCTTGTGTGCCAGCCGACCGTACGCCGGCACAGGCCGACGATGTAAAAAAAGCGGAGCGCGAATTCTAAAGACGCACTCCGCTCCCGTCAAGTAGCCGCAGCCACTCAGCCTTGGTCGCTGAGTGCCTCCGACAGTGCCGCTTCGACATCTTGCGCGGAGACTGTAGTGCTCTTTTCCTCGCGCTTGAGTTTGCGGTCGCGGTGGTAAGCCAAGCCGGTACCCGCCGGGATCAGGCGACCTACAACCACATTTTCCTTCAGCCCGCGCAAGTAATCGCGCTTGCCCGTTACCGCCGCTTCGGTCAGAACCCGGGTTGTCTCCTGGAACGAGGCCGCAGAAATGAACGACTCCGTTGCCAGAGAAGCCTTGGTAATACCCAACAATTCACGCTCATAGCTGGCCGGAACTTTATCTTCGGCAAGCAAGCGCTCATTCTCTTCCGCCACACGCACGTACTCGACCTGCTCACCCTTGATGAACGAGGAGTCGCCCGACGTCAGGATATTCACCTTGCGCAGCATTTGACGACTGATCACTTCGATATGCTTATCGTTGATCTTAACGCCCTGCAGACGGTAAACGTCCTGAATTTCGTTAACGATGTACTTAGCCAGCTCTTCGACGCCCTTCAGACGCAGAATGTCGTGCGGGCTCAGCGGGCCTTCCGAAACGATCTCACCCTTCTCGACCTGCTCACCTTCAAACACCGTCAGCTGACGCCATTTCGGAATCAACACTTCGTAGTGGTCACTGCCATCGGCCAAGGGCTTGCCATCGGCAGGCGTGATGATCAAGCGGCGCTTGCCCTTGGTTTCTTTACCGAAGGACACGGTACCACTGATTTCCGCCAAAATTGCCGGCTCTGTGGGCTTACGCGCTTCGAACAAGTCAGCAACGCGTGGCAGACCACCGGTGATATCCCGGGTTTTCGAACTTTCCTGAGGAATCTTGGCGATGACGTCACCAACTTTCACCTCAGCGCCGTTCTCGAGGCTGACAATCGCGTGGTCAGTCAGGAAGTAATGGGCCGGGACGTTGGTACCCGCCAAACACAACTCTTCGCCATTGGCGTCCACCAGGGTCACCGCTGGGCGCATATCCTTACCGGCCGCTGGGCGATCGGACTGCTCCATCACCGCGATACTGCTAAGACCGGTCAGCTCATCGGTCTGACGCTTAACGGTAATCCCCTCTTCCATACCGGACATCTTCACGATACCCGCCACTTCAGTAATGATGGGGTGGGTGTGCGGATCCCAGCTGGCAACGATGTCGCCGGCATTAACCTCTGCGCGGTCGGCAACCTTGATAATGGCACCGTAGGGCAGTTTATAGCGCTCGCGCTCACGACCACTGCGGTCAGTAATTGCCAGCTCACCAGAGCGGCTTACCGCCACCAGGTTGCCATCTTCACGCTCCACAAACTTCAAGTTGTGCAGACGCGCCTTACCATCCTGCTTAACCTGGATGTTGTCGACGGCAGTTGCCCGCGATGCCGCACCACCGATGTGGAAGGTACGCATGGTCAACTGAGTACCGGGCTCACCGATAGACTGGGCGGCGATAACACCGACCGACTCGCCGCGGTTAACCAAGTGACCACGAGCCAGGTCGCGGCCATAACACATGGAGCAAACGCCGTGACGAGTATCACAGGTAATGGGCGAGCGAACTTCGATTTCGTCGATGCCCATCTCTTCCAGCTCGACCACGCCCTTCTCGTCCAGCATTACGCCGGCGGCAACGGCAACGTCGTCAGTACCTGGCTTGAGCACATCCTTGGCCACAATACGGCCCAGCACGCGGTCACCCAGGGTTTCAATGATGTCACCACCTTCGATAACCGGCGTCATCAGCAGGCCGTGGTCGGTACCACAGTCGTCTTCCGTGATTACCAGATCCTGGGCAACGTCAACCAGACGACGGGTCAGGTAACCCGAGTTCGCCGTTTTCAGTGCGGTATCGGCCAGACCTTTACGCGCACCGTGGGTAGAGATGAAGTACTGCAGTACGTTCAAACCCTCGCGGAAGTTTGCGGTGATGGGCGTCTCGATGATCGAGCCATCGGGCTTGGCCATCAAACCCCGCATACCGGCAAGCTGACGAATCTGCGCCGGGGAGCCCCGAGCACCGGAGTCGGCGTAAATATAAACAGAGTTGAATGAGTCTTGCTGCTCTTCCTCGCCGTCGCGATTGATGACGGGTTCTTTCGACAGCCCTTCCATCATCGACTTGGACACCAAGTCGTTGGCGCGCGACCAAATATCGATAACTTTGTTGTACTTCTCACCCTGGGTAACCAGACCTGAGGCGTACTGCTTTTCGATCTCGACAACTTCAGCGTCCGCCGCGGCAACAATTTTCGCCTTGGCTTCAGGAATTTCGAAATCGTTAACACCGATCGAGCTACCGGAGCGCGTCGAGTACTCAAAACCGGTGTACATCAGCTGGTCACCGAGAATAACCGTGGCCTTCAGACCCACTTGGCGATAACACTCGTTCAGCAGGCGAGAAATCGCCTTCTTGGTCATTGCCTGGTTAACCAGATCAAAGGGCAGCCCCTCGGGCACGATGCGCCACAAGACCACACGGCCAACGGTCGTGTCGATAATGCTGCGGTTGACACTGCGCTCGCCAGATTCGCTAAAGCTAACCTGCGTCAAGCGGCATTTAATACGCGCCTGCAGATGCACCTTGCCACCGGCATAGGCGCGTTGAACTTCCTGCGGACTGGAGAAGGCCATGCCTTCGCCGAGTGCATTGACCCGCTCCCGACTCATCCAGTACAGACCCAATACAACGTCCTGCGAGGGGACAATAATCGGCTCACCGTTAGCGGGCGACAGGATGTTGTTGGTCGACATCATCAACGCACGAGCTTCAAGCTGGGCTTCCAAGGTCAGCGGTACGTGTACCGCCATTTGGTCACCATCGAAGTCAGCGTTGTAGGCGGCACACACCAGGGGGTGAAGCTGGATAGCCTTGCCCTCAATCAGTACCGGCTCAAAAGCCTGAATACCCAAGCGGTGAAGCGTCGGTGCACGGTTAAGCAATACGGGGTGCTCGCGAATCACTTCGGCGAGAATATCCCACACTTCCGGCGGTTCACGCTCTACCATTTTCTTGGCGGCTTTAATCGTCGTCGCCAAACCACGGGCTTCGAGCTTGCCGAAAATAAACGGCTTGAACAGCTCCAGCGCCATTTTCTTCGGCAGACCACACTGGTGCAAACGCAGGGTGGGGCCCACCACGATAACCGAACGACCGGAGTAGTCGACACGCTTACCGAGCAAGTTCTGACGGAAGCGACCCTGCTTACCCTTGATCATGTCGGCAAGAGATTTCAGTGGGCGCTTATTAGAGCCAGTAATGGCACGGCCGCGGCGACCGTTATCCAGCAGTGCGTCGACAGACTCCTGCAGCATACGCTTTTCGTTGCGCACAATAATATCCGGCGCATTGAGATCCAGCAGACGCTTGAGGCGGTTGTTACGGTTAATCACCCGGCGATACAAATCGTTGAGATCGGACGTCGCAAAACGGCCGCCATCCAACGGCACCAGCGGACGCAGATCAGGCGGCAGAACCGGCAGTACACGCAAAATCATCCACTCTGGCTTGTTGCCAGAATCAGCCAGCGCCTCGATCAGCTTCAGGCGCTTAGACAGCTTTTTAATTTTGGTTTCTGAGTTCGTTGCCGGCACTTCTTCACGCAGGCGCTCGATCTCTTCCTGCATATCCAGCTCAATGAGCAGGTGCATAATGGCTTCGGCACCCATTTTGGCGGTGAAATCATCGCCAAACTCTTCCATCGCCTCAAAGTACTGCTCATCGCTCAGCAGCTGACCTTTATCCAGCGTCGTCATTCCCGGGTCGGTGACCACATAGGATTCAAAATACAGAATCCGCTCAATGTCACGCAGCGTCATATCGAGCAACAAACCGATACGGCTGGGTAGCGACTTCAAAAACCAGATATGGGCAACCGGACTAGCCAGTTCGATATGGCCCATACGCTCACGGCGCACTTTCGCCAGCGCGACTTCAACGCCACATTTTTCGCAAATAACGCCGCGATGCTTAAGGCGCTTGTACTTGCCACACAAGCATTCGTAGTCTTTTACTGGACCAAAAATTTTGGCGCAGAACAAACCATCACGCTCGGGCTTAAACGTACGATAGTTAATAGTCTCTGGCTTTTTCACTTCGCCAAAAGACCAGGAGCGAATCAGTTCTGGTGACGCCAGGCCAATACGAATAGAGTCAAATTCGTCGGTCTGCTGTCCCTGCTTAAGTAGATTCAATAAATCTTTCAAGGCCGTTCCTCCGCAAGGGTGTTAAACAGGTGCCGGCTCGTGCCGACACCCCTTGCCAATCGTTGTTGATGCTTATTCCGTATCCAGCTCGATGTTAATACCGAGCGAACGGATTTCTTTAACCAGTACATTGAAAGACTCGGGCATGCCCGGCTCCATGCGCTGGTCGCCATCAACGATGTTTTTGTACATCTTGGTGCGACCGTTAACGTCATCCGACTTAACAGTAAGCATCTCCTGCAGAGTGTAGGCAGCACCATAAGCTTCCAGTGCCCAGACCTCCATCTCCCCGAAACGCTGGCCACCGAACTGCGCCTTACCACCCAGCGGCTGCTGAGTAACCAGGCTGTACGAACCGGTAGAACGGGCGTGCATCTTATCGTCAACCAGGTGGTTCAGTTTAAGCATGTACATGTAGCCGACAGTAACCGGGCGGTCAAACTCCAGGCCCGTACGACCGTCACACAGGCGCAGCTGGCCACTGTCCGGCAAGTCCGCGAGGGTCAACAGGCTCTTTATTTCGGCCTCGTTAGCGCCATCAAAGACCTGGGTGGCCATCGGTACGCCGCCCTTCAGGTTTTTAGCCATATCCATGATCTGCTGGTCGCTGAAGCTGTCGAGATCTTCATTGCGGCCGGCGCCGTCGTTATAGACCTTGCCCAGGAATTCACGTACCTCAGCCACCTTGCGTTGCTCGCGCAACATGGTGTCGATCTTATTACCCAAACCCTTGGCCGCAAGGCCGAGGTGAGTCTCAAGAATCTGACCAACGTTCATCCGCGATGGCACACCCAGCGGGTTGAGGACGATATCAACCGGCTCGCCCGTTTCATCAAAGGGCATGTCTTCAACCGGCATGATTACCGAGATAACACCTTTGTTACCGTGACGTCCGGCCATTTTATCGCCGGGCTGAATGCGGCGCTTGATCGCCAAATACACCTTGACGATCTTCAATACGCCTGGCGCCAGGTCGTCGCCGGTAGTCAGCTTGCGCTTCTTGTCTTCGAAACGCTCTTCCAGCGTCTTGCGGTGCTCGGCAAGCTGCTTGTCAGCGTCTTCCAAGGCGGCGTTAATCGATTCCTCTGCAAGGCGCAGCTTGAACCAGTCATCCTTTTTAAGGTCGCCAAGTACATCGCTGCTCAGGGCATCGTTCTTCTTCAAGCCGGGGCCGCTCAACACTTTTTGGCCTTCAAGCAGGCTGCGCAGGCGAGCAAAGGTCGCCTGCTCAACAATGCGGTACTCCTCGTTCAAATCCTTGCGGAATTGATCGAGCTGCATTTTTTCAATTTCCAATGCCCGCTTGTCTTTTTCCAGGCCATCGCGCGTAAACACCTGTACGTCGATAACCGTGCCCTTGGTGCTGGTCGGCACGCGCAGGGAGGTATCTTTCACATCAGAGGCTTTTTCACCAAAGATGGCGCGCAGCAGCTTCTCTTCTGGCGTCAGCTGGGTCTCGCCTTTTGGCGTGACCTTACCGACCAGAATATCGCCAGGCCCCACTTCAGCACCGATATACACGATGCCGGACTCGTCCAGATTCGCCAGCGCACCTTCACCCACGTTAGGAATATCCGAGGAAATCTCCTCGGGCCCAAGCTTGGTATCGCGAGCGATACAGGTCAGCTCTTGAATATGGATGGTAGTAAAACGATCTTCTTTAACAACCCGCTCGGACACCAAAATGGAGTCCTCGAAGTTGTAGCCATTCCACGGCATAAAGGCGATGCGCATATTCTGACCCAGCGCCAGTTCGCCGAGGTCGACCGAGGGGCCGTCAGCGAGAATATCGCCGCACACCACATCGTCACCTTCGCGGACGATAGGCCGCTGGTTAATGCAGGTGTTCTGGTTAGAACGCGTGTACTTGGTCAAATTGTAAATATCGACCGGCGGTTGACCTGCTTGCACTTCATCGTTGTTCACCCGAACAACAATCCGCGAAGAATCAACGCTGTCGATCACGCCGCCACGACGCGCCACCACACACACACCGGAGTCTGAGGCGACATAACGCTCGAAACCCGTACCGACCAGCGGTTTATCCGCCTTCAAGGTCGGCACCGCCTGACGCTGCATGTTCGAGCCCATCAGGGCGCGGTTCGCATCATCGTGCTCCAAGAAAGGAATCAGCGACGCCGCCACGGATACCACCTGCTTAGGCGACACATCCATGTAGGTCACTTTTTCCGGCGGCATTACCGTAAATTCGTTCATATGACGAACGGCAACCATCTCGTCGGTCAACTCACCCTTGTCATTCATCGCCGCTGAAGCCTGGGCGATTACTTGCTCGGCCTCATTAATCGCCGACAAGTATTCAATGTCATCGCTAACCTTGCCATCGACAACCTTGCGATAAGGGCTCTCCAGGAAACCGTACTCATTGGTCCGAGCATAGGTTGCCAGAGAGTTAATCAAGCCGATGTTCGGACCTTCAGGCGTCTCGATAGGACATACCCGGCCGTAGTGCGTTGGGTGGACGTCGCGGACCTCAAAGCCAGCGCGCTCACGGGTCAAACCACCGGGGCCAAGCGCAGACACACGGCGCTTGTGGGTAATTTCCGACAGCGGGTTGTTTTGGTCCATAAACTGCGACAGCTGAGAGGAGCCAAAAAACTCTTTAACTGCAGCAGCTACTGGCTTGGCGTTAATCAGGTCCTGAGGCATCAGGCCTTCGCTCTCGGCCATCGACAGGCGCTCTTTAACGGCGCGCTCAACGCGTACCAGACCGACGCGGAACTGGTTCTCAGCCATTTCACCAACGCTGCGAATACGGCGGTTACCCAGGTGATCGATATCATCGACAACACCCTTACCGTTACGAATATCAACCAGCGTTTTCAGCACCGCGACGATATCTTCCTGATCCAGCGTACCAGAGCCGAGAATCTCTTCGCGGCCGAGGCGGCGGTTGAACTTCATGCGACCAACCGCTGACAGGTCATAGCGCTCGGCTGAGAAGAACAAGTTCTGAAACAGATTCTCCGCAGACTCTTTAGTCGGCGGCTCGCCGGGGCGCATCATCCGATAAATTTCTACCAGGGCTTCCAACTCTGAGTTAGTCGGGTCACTGCGCAGCGTGTCGCTGATGAACGGACCACAGTCCAGCTCATTGGTATACAGCGTTTCGATTTCCGACACACCGGAAGCCTGCAGGGCCTCGACCATCTCCAGAGTAATTTCCGCATTACAGGGATAGAGCAGCTCACCCGTCTTGGTGTCGACAACATCTTTCGCGAGCGCACGCCCGGCTAGGTATTCAACCGGCACTTCCAATTCTTTCAGCTTGGATTTTTCCAGCTGGCGGATATGCCGCGCGGTGATACGGCGACCGGTCTCAACAATGACTTCGCCGTCTTTACCACAGATATCAAAGGTTGCAACTTCACCACGCAGACGCTCGGGGATCAGCGTGATAGTGAATTTGCCGTCTTTAGATACCTTGAAGGTATTGACGTCATAGAAGATAGACAGAATCTCTTCGGCGCTCATACCTAAGGCGCGAAGCAGAATGGTCGCAGGCAGTTTGCGACGGCGGTCAATACGCACGAACACCAGATCTTTGGGGTCAAACTCGAAGTCCAACCAAGAGCCACGGTAGGGAATCACCCGCGCGGAGTACAGCAACTTGCCCGATGAATGGGTCTTGCCGCGATCGTGGTCAAAGAACACGCCTGGAGAGCGGTGCAGCTGGGAAACGATTACCCGCTCGGTACCATTAATAACAAAGGTACCATTCTCCGTCATCAGGGGGATCTCCCCCATGTAGACTTCCTGCTCCTTGATATCTTTAATGCTTTTATTCGCAGAGTCTTTATCGTAAATGATCAGTCGAACTTTAACGCGCAGTGGCACGGAAAACGTGACACCACGCAGCTGGCATTCGCTGACATCAAATGCCGGAGCACCCAGCACGTAATCGACGTACTCTAGGGCCGCGTTACCGGAATAGCTTGCGATTGGGAAGATTGATTTGAATGCAGCATGCAAACCGTGCTCGCCGCGCTCTGCAGCCGGCACACCCTGCTGCGTAAATTTCTTGTAGGAATCCAACTGAATCGCAAGGAGGTAAGGCACGTCCATGACGTGTGGCAACTTGCCAAAATCCTTGCGGATACGTTTTTTCTCAGTGTACGAGTAAGCCATCAGTACTCCCCAGCATCATTACCTGATCCCTGCGCAACCGGCGCTGGCATCGTTTGCGCGGTGATCTAAGCCACCGCTGACCAGAGCAAATGCCCCGGCCTAATGTCTCAAACAGCAAAAGGCCGGCGGGAAAAACCCACCAGCCTCGCTTGAGATCGACCTGTAAACAGGTCTATCAGCAACTTACTTAAGCTCGACAGATGCGCCAGCTTCTTCCAGTGCCTTTTTAGCTTCTTCAGCGTCGTCTTTAGAAACGCCTTCTTTAACGTTAGACGGAGCACCGTCTACCATTTCTTTGGCTTCTTTCAGACCCAGGCCAGTGATAGCGCGGACAGCTTTGATGACATTTACTTTCTTGTCACCAGCGCCAGTCAGAACTACGTCAAACTCAGTCTGCTCAGCGGCAGCAGCGCCACCTTCAGCAGCTGCTACAGGAGCAGCAGCAACGGCAGCAGCGGCAGTTACGCCAAACTTCTCTTCCATTGCTTCGATGAGTTCAACCACTTCCATAACGCTCATTTCAGCGATTGCATTGAGGATATCGTCTTTAGACAGAGCCATGTTCAACTCCCTACTGTGTCAAATTGTGAAAAAAATAAATCATTAACTAAGCTGCAATTAAGCAGCTTCTTTCTGATCGCGAACTGCAGCCAATGTACGAACCAACTTGCCTGGGACTTCGTTCATGGTTTGTACCAGCTTGGTCGCCGGCGCCAGCATCACACTCATCAACATAGACAGAGCCTGATCGCGCGTCGGCAGTTTTGCCAATACATCCAATTGTTCCGAACCCATCAGCTGGCCACTAACCGCCAGTGCTTTAACTTCAAAGTTTGCGTTTTCTTTTGCGAAATCTTTGAAGATACGCGCCGCAGCACCGGGATCTTCCATCGAGAAAGCCAACAGAGAGGGGCCTTTAAAAGCCTCCTCTGCGCACTCGAATTCGGTTCCCTTCAACGCGATTTTCGCCAGAGTGTTGCGCACAACACGCAGATCAACCTGGGATTCTCGCGCCAGCTTACGGAGCTCAGTCATTTCGCCCACTGAACACCCACGGGCGTCAGCGATGACCAATGACATTGCACTTGCGGCAGTCTCGTTAACATCAGCAACTATCGCTTTCTTGTCTTCGAGTCTTAATGCCACTTGGATAACTCCTGGATTTGTCAGTTACTTACCGTAGACCACCTGCCGAAGCCGGTAGCCGTTCATGTGGTGAACAAATCCAATCCACCATCTGCGTAGGCCGGTGCCGGTAACGCTGCATGCAGCACACCTATTAAGAGGTTCCACCCTTTTCGGGGCTTTCCCTCACCTACGGTCTTTGATGGTCTTTGTCTTTTGACACAGTAGGTCGCTTGTCAAAGACCACAAAGTTTTACCGGCCTTAAGGCCGGCGCCGGGCTGTCGCCCGAATTCTCAACTTGCGCTTACTTAGCAGCCAGGCTGCTCTGATCAATCACAACACCTGGGCCCATAGTAGACGACAGGGTGATCTTCTTCAGGTAAACGCCTTTTGCAGAGGCCGGCTTGGCCTTGCGCAGATCTGCCAGCAGGGCCTCGAGGTTTTCCTGCAAAGCAGCCGCTTCAAACTTGATGCTGCCGATCGCACCGTGAACGATACCGTTCTTATCTGTACGGTAGCGAACCTGACCCGCCTTGGCATTTTTCACCGCAGTTTCAACATCTGGGGTAACGGTGCCGGTCTTGGGGTTGGGCATCAAGCCACGGGGGCCAAGAACCTGGCCCAGCTGACCCACAACGCGCATTGCATCAGGAGAGGCAACAACCACGTCGAAATCCATCATACCGCCTTTGATTTGCTCAGCCAGATCCTCCATGCCAACAAAATCAGCACCGGCGGCTTTGGCTTTTTCAGCGTTCTCACCCTGGGTGAAAACAGCAACACGGACGTCTTTACCCGTGCCATTAGGCAGAGTGGTCGCACCGCGAACCGCTTGATCCGATTTGCGCGCATCGATACCCAAGTTCACGGCGACATCAATGGCTTCGCTGAATTTAACGGTAGAAACCTCTTTAAGCAGTGCTACGGCTTCTTCGATGCTGTACTGCTTACCCGCTACAACTTTCTCACGGATCGCCTTTTGGCGTTTGCTCAACTTGGCCATGTTACACACCCTCCACTTCGATACCGGCAGCGCGCGCGCTTCCAGCAATGGTGCGCACCGCTGCATCCATATCAGCAGCCGTCAAATCCGGCATCTTCAGCGTTGCAATTTCTTCCAGTTGAGCGCGGTTTACCTTGCCAACCTTCTTGGTATTTGGGGTACCTGAACCACTTTTAACGCCTGCGGCTTTTTTCAGCAGGAACGATGCCGGCGGCGTTTTTGTAGTAAAGGTAAAGCTGCGATCTGCATAGACGGTGATCACAACAGGAATTGGCATACCGCTTTCCATGCTCTGGGTTTGAGCATTAAAAGCCTTACAGAATTCCATGATATTGACGCCGTGCTGACCCAGTGCAGGACCAACCGGAGGACTGGGGTTGGCGGCACCAGCTGCCACCTGAAGCTTAATATAAGCTTGGATTTTCTTAGCCATTGCTTTCTCCTTATGGGTATTAACGCCTCTAGGCCTTGCGGCCCGTCAACGGCTCCCCGTTTATTCCGCCCACTGTTTTTAGCTTACAGTGGACGCCTCAGGTCTTCTCTACTTGGCCGAAATCAAGTTCGACCGGCGTAGAGCGACCAAAAATCAATACCGCCACATGCAGGCGATTCTTTTCGTAATTGACTTCTTCAACAACCCCGTTGAAATCATTGAAGGGGCCATCAATAACGCGGACCATCTCGCCCGGCTCAAACAGCGTCTTCGGCTTGGGCTTATCACCGCTCTCTACACGCTGCAGGATAGCATCGGCCTCTTTCTGGGTAATCGGCGCCGGCTTGTCGGCCTTGCCACCAATAAAGCCCATGACACGCGGCGTCTCTTTCACCAGATGCCAAGTGTCGTCATCCAGCTCCATCTCAATCAAAACGTAGCCAGGGAAAAACTTGCGCTCACTCTTACGCTTTTGACCACCACGCATTTCGACCACTTCTTCAGTAGGCACCAACACCTCACCAAAGCGCTCTTCGAAGCCCGACAGCTCAATGCGCTCTTTTAATGCCAGCGCTACTTTTTTTTCAAAGCCGGAATAGGCGTGAACTACATACCAACGTTTAGCCATAATCTAGCCCTCAGCCTATAATCAATGAGGCTAGCCAACCCAACAGGGTATCAAGACCCCACAAGATCAGCGCCGCCACTACCACAAAAGCCACCACAATCAGCGTCGTTTGCGTGCCTTCTTGGCGCGTCGGCCATACAACTTTGCGAATCTCGTTCCGCGCACCCTTGAGCAGTTCAAAAAACGCCGCGCCCCGGCTTGTTTGCGCAGCAATAAGACCAGCCACAAGGGCCAGCACCAGCAGGGCAATAACGCGATACAACAGCGACTCGCCGGAAAAATACACATTGCCGCCAACGCCAGCGGCAACCAGCAAAACCACCAGCACCCACTTCAAGCTATCTAGGCGACTTCCGTCCTCTGCCTTAGCTACCATCTTGTGACCGTATCCTTTTTGCTAAGCGCAAAACACCACTTCGCATGCGCGAAGCGGTGTCAGCGTAAGTGGCAGGCCAGGAGGGACTCGAACCCCCAACAGCCGGTTTTGGAGACCGGTGCTCTACCAATTG